>NZ_JAAGNB010001111.1:0-11674 GCF_010550475.1 Amycolatopsis sp. SID8362 | reverse complement strand
CAGGCCGAACCCGCTGATCACGACGATCCCCGGCCACGGCGTGCGGCGGGAAAGCAGGCCCGCCACCGCCGCGACGGCCACCATGACGACGGCCATCCCCGACAGCAGCACGAGCTTGTCGTAGGTGCCGAAGGTGCGGACCGCGAAGTCCTTGAGCCCCACCGGGGTCAGGTCGATCGCGCCGTTGCCGACCGCCAGGTAGGGCGACGCGTTGACGCCGACCAGCCCGGCGATCAGGTGCCCCGCCGCGAGCGCCGCGGCGAGCGCCACGACCCCCAGCGCCGCGGCGACCCACCGGCGCAGCCGGGATACGACCGGCACCGGCCGGTCCGCAGTCGTGGTGCTCATCGCGCTCCTGTCACAGGGTTTCAGCGGTCAGGTCAGGTCGATGCGGGTGACCGCCGGGGTTGTCGGGCCCGCGGAACCGCCCGCGGGCTCGACCGTGATCCCGATCCGGTCGACGTCCGGCGGCACCGCGGTCGCCATCGGGCGCATGCGGTCCGGGGACTCCGGCTGCATCAGGCCGGCCGAGTGCGCGCCGCCCTTGCCGAGCAGCCAGACCTGGTAGACGTGCGCCGCGTCGAGGGCGGGCAGGCCGGACGCGAGCAGCACGGCCTGGTGGCGGCTGCGGGACACCACGAGCGTCGCGTTGCCCTGGCCGGAGCTCCGGATCGCCGTGGCGTCCGGGGCGGCCAGCACCGGATCCGCCTGCTGCCGCGGGACGGTCGTGGTCTGCACGCCGGCGGCCACGACCACCGCCACCACGGCCGCCGCGGCGGCGCCGAAAAGCGCGACGCGCAGCTGCCACGTCTTGGCGCGGCTGAGCTTGCGCACTACTGGCACCCTCGGCGGCAGCTGGCGGGTGCGGGCCACGTCGGCGAGCACCACCAGCTTCAGCTCCGGCGGCGGCGCCACCTCCGCGGCCACGCCGAGCCGGGCACCGGTCGCGCGCAGTTCCTCGACCTCCTGGCGGCAGGCGGCGCACTCCCCGAGGTGCCGTTCGAACTCCGCACGGTCCACATCGGACACGGCGTCGAGCGCGTAGGCCCCGGTCAGCGTGTGCAGCTCGGCGGTCATCGGTCCACCCCCAAGCAGTCACGCAGCCGGATCAGGCCGTCGCGGATCCGGGTCTTCACGGTCCCCGGCGCCACCTTCAGCACCTCGGCGACCTCGGGGTAGGTGTAGCCGTTGTAGTACGCGAGCACGATCGACTCGCGCTGCAGCTCGGTCAGCGCGGACAGGCACTGCCGCACCCGCTGCTGGTCCAGACCGGCCAAAGCGGACTCGGTGACCTCGTCGAACGGCCGCCGCACATCCATCCGCCCGGCCCGGTCCTCCCGGTCGAGCACGGCCTGGTGCGAGCGCACGCGGTCGACGGCCCGGCGGTGCGCGATCGTCAGCACCCACGAAAGGGCGCTCCCGCGCTCCGGGACGTACCTCGCGGCCTTGCGCCACACCTCCACCAGCACCTCCTGGGCCACTTCCTCGGCTTGCGCGTGGTTGCGCAGCACGCGCGTCACCAGCCCGAGCACCGGACCGGCGACGAGGTCGTAGAGCGACGAGAACGCCGCCTCGTCCCCCGCCGCCACCCGCCGCAGCAGGTCCTCGGCGCTCGGCGCGGACGCCGGCGTTTCGCCCGGATGCAGCCGTAGCCGTCCACGCTCACCCATGTCCGGCAACCTCCACGTCACCCACCACGCCCTCCGGCCTCGGCAGGGGTTCGCGGCCGGACGGCGGCGCGGACTGGTGGTCAGTGGCCCTTCCCACCCGGAAGGCCCAACTCCGCGGCAGCGACCCATCCGGGAGCGCGGCGGCTCCGAAAGCGAAGTTCCGGCGCGCATCACGGGGCGTGAAAAAGTGCCCGTTCGGCCATGCCGACGGTGACCTCCGACACTTCTTGATCACCCCGAAGTGTGAAAGTTTTTCGGAACGCTGGGCGTTGACCTCACTATGCGTTATCTCTGGAACAAGCCGAAGTTAACCGACGAGTAGCAAAGGGGGTCCGATGAGCGACCCGCACAGCGTGACCAGCGCCAGCCTCGACTTCGCCCTGCGCACCTTCGGGGCCGGCCCGCGGCCGGTGCCCGCCGAGCTGGAGTACGACACCCGGGACCCCTACGCGGTCGCCGTGGTGCTGCACGCCGGCCCGAGCGCGGTCCGGTGGCTGTTCGGCCGCGACCTGCTGGCCGACGGCCTGCTCGCCCGCTGCGGCGACGGGGACGTCCGGATCGGGCCCGCCGGCGACCCCGCCCTGGTCGTCGTCGAGCTGACCTCCCCCGACGGCGCCGCCGTGCTCGAGGCGCCCGCGAAGGAGATCGCGGCCTTCCTGGACCGGACCTACGACGTCGTCCCGGCCGGCAGCGAGAGCGACTGGTTCGACTTCGACACCGAGCTGGAGAAGCTCTCCTACCAGGACTGAGTACCGTCCCGGCGTGAGCTTCTTCCTGACGAAGGTCCTCGACGCGCTGGACGACGGCGGCGACCGTCCCCTGTTCATCCAAGACGGCGTCACGACCTACCACCAGGCCCGCGACCGCCTCCGCCGGCTGCACGCGGGCCTCGGCGTGGGCGGCGTCGTCGCGATCGACCTCCGCAACCGCCCCGAGACGGTCCTCGTCCAGCTCGCCGCCCTGCTGCGCGGGGCGACCGTCCTCCTGGTCCCGGCCTCCGCGCCGGACGGGCAGCGGTACCCCGGCGTGACCACCGTCGTCACCGACCGCCCGCAGCACTGGCCCGGCGAAGACGTCCGCACCCTCGACGACCTCGACGGCGAGCCCGAGCCGCTCGACCCGCCGGACGCCGTCCGCCTGCTCTTCCCCACCGGTGGCACCACCGGCACCCCCAAGCTCATCCGCCACAGCGGCATCTACGACGGCATGGCGCACATCTTCGCGCCGTCCCCGGACGGCCCGGGCCGCACGCTGCTCGTCGCCCCGATGACGCACATGACCGGCAACGCCACCGTGCTCGGCGCGCTGCTGCGGCGCGACACCGTCGTGGTGCACGACGGCTTCGACGCAGGCGCGGTCCTCGCCGCGATCCAGGAGCACCGGATCGACACGCTCTCGCTGACCCCGCCCCGGCTGGCGGCCGTCCTCGACCACCCCGCGCGCGAAAGCACCGACCTCACCAGCGTCCGTTCGCTGTCCCTCGGCGCCGCGCCATTGCCGCCGCACCGGCTCGCGCAGGCGCTCGACGTGTTCGGGCCGGTCGTCGGCCAGGGGTACGGCCTCACCGAAGCCCCGATGATCGCCAGCATCTCCGCCGCCGAGCTCATCGACCGGCCGGACCGGCTGGGCTCGGTCGGCCGGATCGTGCCCGGCATGGAAGCCCGGCTCACCGCCGACGGCGAGGTCGAGGTACGCGGACTGTCCATGATGGACGGTTACCTCGGCGGCCCGGACGTCGGCGCCGGCTGGCTGCGCACCGGCGACCTCGGCCGCTTCGACGACGAGGGCTACCTGTACCTGCTCGACCGCGCGGACGACGTCGTCGTGGTCGGCGAGCACGGCACGAAGGTCCCCACGACCGTCGTCGAGCACGCCATCGCGGCGCACCCGGCGATCACGGGCGCGGCCGTCTTCGGCGTTCCCGGCCCGGACGGGCAGCTGCTGCACGCCGTCGTCGTGGCCACCGGGCCGGTCACCGCCGAGGACGTCCGGGCCCGCGCCCGGGCCGCCTTCGGCCAGGAGCACTACGTCCCGGCGGCCGTGGACTTCGTCAGCGCGCTGCCCCTCACCGAGGTCGGCAAGGTCGACAAGCGCGCGCTCGCTCAGCTCGTGACGGCGCCGTCCGACGACGACTTGACCAGCTTGACGTACTTGCCGAGCACACCTTCCGGGAACTTGTTCGGCAACGGCTCCCAGCCCTGACGGCGGGCGGCCAGCTCGGCCGCGTCCACCAGCAGGTCGATGCTGCGCGCCTTGATGTCGACGGCGATCCGGTCGCCGGTGCGGACGAACGCGATCGGGCCGCCGTCGACCGCCTCCGGGGCGACGTGGCCGATGCACAGGCCGGTGGTGCCGCCGGAGAACCGGCCGTCGGTCAGCAGGAGGACGTCGCGGCCGAGGCCGGCGCCCTTGATCGCCGCGGTGATCGCCAGCATCTCGCGCATGCCCGGGCCGCCCTTGGGGCCTTCGTAGCGGATGACGACGACGTCGCCCGCCTCGATCCGGCCCTCGTTCAGCGCCGCCATCGCCTCCTGCTCGCGTTCGAACACGCGCGCCGGGCCTTCGAAGTTGGCCGTGTCGAAGCCCGCGGACTTCACGACGGCGCCCTCGGGGGCGAGCGAGCCGCGCAGGATGGTGATGCCGCCGGTCGGGTGCAGCGGGTTGTCCAGCCGCCGCAGGACCTCGCCGTCGATCGGGTCGGGGTCCAGCTCGGCGAGGTTCTCCGCGACCGTGCGGCCGGTGACGGTCAGCGCGTCGCCGTGGATCAGGCCCTCGTCGAGGAGCGCCTTCATCAGCACCGGGATGCCGCCGTGGCGGTCGATGTCCTGCATGACGTACTTGCCGAACGGCTTCAGGTCGCCCAGGTGCGGGACGCGGTCGCCGACGCGGTTGAAGTCGTCGAGGGTCAGCTCGACCTTCGCCTCGTGCGCGATGGCCAGCAGGTGCAGGACGGCGTTGGTCGAGCCGCCGAGAGCCATCACGACGGTGATCGCGTTCTCGAACGCCTCCCGCGTGAGGATGTCGCGCGCGGTGATGCCCTTTTCGAGCAGCCCGACGACGGCTTCACCCGAAAGGTGCGCGTAGTGGTCGCGGCGGCGGTCCGCGGACGGTGGCGCGGCCGAGCCCGGCATGCTCATCCCCATCGCCTCGGCCGCCGAGGCCATCGTGTTGGCCGTGTACATGCCGCCGCAGGCGCCCTCACCAGGGCAGATGGCGCGTTCGATGCGGTCCAGGTCGGCGGTCCCCAACCGGCCCGCGCGGCACGCGCCGACCGCCTCGAAGGCGTCGATGATGCTGACGTCCTTCTCGGTGCCGTCGGTCAGCTTCACCCAGCCGGGGGCGATGGTGCCCGCGTAGAGGAACACCGACGCGAGGTCGAGGCGCGCGGCGGCCATCAGCATGCCCGGCAGCGACTTGTCGCAGCCTGCTAGGAGGATCGAGCCGTCGAGCCGCTCGGCCTGCATGACCGTCTCGACGGAGTCGGCGATGACCTCGCGTGAGACCAGCGAGAAGTGCATGCCGTCGTGGCCCATGGAGATGCCGTCGGACACCGAGATCGTGCCGAACTGCAGCGGGTAGCCGCCGGCCGCGTGCACGCCTTCCTTCGACGCCTGGGCGAGCCGGTCCAGTGACAGGTTGCACGGCGTGATCTCGTTCCACGAACTGGCGACGCCGATGATCGGCTTGCGCCAGTCGCCGTCCCCCATCCCGACGGCGCGGAGCATGCCGCGCGCGGGCGCGGCCTCGATCCCGTCGGTCACCGTGCGGCTGCGGGGTTTCGGATCGATCGTCATCGCGGGGCCCTCCGGTACGACGTTCGGACGCACTGCATGCTACCCGCGTCCGCGCGGTCCGCTGGCCGGAACGAATCGCTTCCCGCGCCCGCGCGAACCGGCGAAAACTCGGCCAGATGATCGCCACAGTGGTGTGGGGCACGGGCAACGTCGGCCGTGCGGCAATCCGGGCCGTCGACGCCCATCCGGCGCTGGAACTGACCGCCGTGCTGGTGCACGACCCGGCGAAGGTCGGCAAGGACGCGGGCGCGCTGGCCGGCGTCGGCGACCTCGGCGTCGCGGCGACCGACGACATCGACGCCGTGCTCGGCGCGCATCCGGGGGCGGTGGTCTACGCCGCTTCCGGGGACGTCCGGTTCGACGACGCGCTCGCCGACATCGTCCGCGCGGTCGGCACGGGCGCGGTCGTCGTGACGCCGGCGCTCTACCCGCTCTACGACCAGCGCAACGCGCCACCCGAACTGCGCGACCCGGTTCTCGCGGCGATCAAGGAGGGCGGCGGCTCGCTGTTCGTCTCCGGCGTCGACCCCGGCTGGGGCAACGACGTGCTGCCGCTGCTGATCAGCGGGCTCGGCACGGACGTGGACGTCATCCGCTGCCAGGAGATCTTCGACTACTCGACCTACGAGCAGCCCGATTCCGTCCGGTACCTGGTCGGGATGGGCCAGCCGATGGACTACGACCCGCCGATGCTGATGACCGGCGTGCCGTCGATGGTGTGGGGCGGGCAGGTCCGGCTGATCGCGCGCGGCCTCGGCGTCGAGGTCGACGAGCTGCGCGAGACGCTGCAACGGCGTCCGCTTGAGGAGACCGTGTCGACGCGGACGATGGGCGAGTTCGAAAAGGGCACGCAGGGCGCGGCGCGGTTCGAGGTGCAGGGCATCGTCGACGGCGAACCGCGGATCGTCATCGAGCACGTGACGCGGATCCACCCGTCGTGCGCGCCGGACTGGCCGACGCCGCCCAGCGGGGACGGCGCCCACCGCGTGATCATCGAAGGCCGGCCGCGCATCGAGGTCAGCGTCGAAGCTTCCGACGAGGGCGAAAACCGTTCGGCGGGCGGCAATGCCACCGCCGTCGGCCGGCTCGTCGGCGCGATCGACTGGCTGGCCGAGGCGGAACCCGGTCTCTACGACGCACTCGACGTCCCGCTGCGCCCGGCAGCCGGCAAGCTCGGAAGGAGGCGCTCGTGAACATCGACATCCCCGAGGGCAAGGACCCGATCGGCTACGTCTGGGGCGAACTGGTGCCCGGCATCGGCATCGCCGCTTCGCAGTTTTCGCTGGCGGTGTACGAGCACACGACGCTGGGGCTGCGCGAGTTCGAGGCCGCGCGGCTGCGGATCGCGCAGATCAACGGGTGCGTGTTCTGCCTCGACTGGCGGACCGAACGCGACGGCGTGAAGGTCGAGGAGGAGTTCGCCGACGCGGTCCTGGAGTGGCGCACGACGGACCGCTTCGACGAGCGCACGCGGCTCGCGGCGGAGTACGCCGAGCGGTACACCCTGGACCACCACAACCTGGACGACGACTTCTGGAAGCGGATGTCTTCCCAGTACACGCAAAAGGAGATCGTCGAGCTGAGCATGAGCCTCGGCGCGTGGCTCGCTTTCGGCCGCCTGAACCACGTCCTGGGCCTGGACACCGTCTGCGTCCTGCCGTCCCACCGGTCGTGAGTGTTCAGTCGGGTTAGAACCCTACCGAACACTCACGACCCGCGGGTCAGAAGTCGGTGGCGATGATCTTTTCGATGTTGCGCTCGGCCAGGGCTGTGATCGTGACGAACGGGTTGACGCTGGTGTTGCCCGGGATCAGGGAACCGTCGATCGCGTACAGGCCCGGGTGGCCGGCGAGCCTGCCGTAGTTGTCGGTCGCCTTGCCGAGCACCGCGCCGCCGAGCGGGTGGTAGGTGAGGTGGTCGCCCCAGATCTTGTACACGCCGAAGAGGTCGGTGCGGTAGATCGTCCCCTCGGTCGCGTTGATCTTGTCGAAGATGGTCTTCGCCATGTCGATCGACGGCTGCTTCCACGCCGTCTGCCAGTTCAGCTCGACCGCGCGCGTGGTGGGGTTCCACGTGAACTGCGCGCGGTTCGGGTTCTTCGTGATGGACAGGTAGAACGACGCCCACGTCTCGATCCCGGTCGGCAGCGGCGCGACCTCCGCGAAGGCACCGCCCGCGGCCCAGTTGTCGATGCCGCCGCACGGGATGGACGACTGCAGGCTGCCGGTCGGGTCCCAGATGTGGTTGGCGCGCCCGCACATCACGTTCCCGTTGTCGCCCCAGCCCTTGCCGACCTCGCCGTTCAGGTTGGGCAGCGCGCCGGTCGCCTTCAGCTTCACCAGCAGCTTGCTCGTGCCGACGCTGCCCGCGGCGAAGAACACCTTGGCCGCCGTGACGGTCTTGATGGCGGACACCGCGCCCGCGGTGGTCAGCTGCTCGATCGTCACCGTGTAGCCGCCGCCGGACGCGGGCACCACCTGCGTCACGCGGTGCAGCGGGGAAATGGTGACGCGGCCGGTCGCGGCGATCCGCGGGAGGTAGGTCTTCTGCAGGGATTTCTTGCCGTAGTTGTTGCCGTACAGGATTTCCCCGGCCAGCGCCGACTTCGGCACGGTGCCGGCGGCTTCCTGCTCCATGTAGTTCCAGTCGTACACGTCGGGCACGAAGACGAACGGGAACCCGGACCGCTGCGCCTGTTTGCGGCCCACGCGGGCGTACTGGTAGGCGTCGGTGGTGTCGAACCAGGCCGGGCGCACGGTGGCGACGCCGAGCCCGGCGTTGGCGCGCGGGTAGTACGTGTTGTACATCTCGTCGGCGTTCACCGTGGGGAGGATCGCGCCGAAGTTCTCCCGCTTGGGCGTGACGGCCATGCCGCCGTTGACGAGCGAGCCGCCGCCGACCCCGCGGCCCTGGTAGACGGTGATGCCGCTGAACTCTTCGGCGTCGAGGATGCCGGTGTAGCGCGGGATGTCCTTGTCGATGGGGAACCCGAGGAAGTTGGACAGCGGCTGCTTCGTCTTGGTGCGCAACCAGAACGAGCGCTGGTCCGGGCTGGTCGTGTTGGCGAAGATCTTGCCGTCCGAGCCGGGGGTGTCCCAGGCCATGCCCATCTCGACCATGTGCACATCGACGCCGGCTTCCGCGAGCCGGAGCGCGGCGACCGAGCCGCCGTAGCCGGTGCCGATCACCAGCGCGGAGACGTCGGCGCCGTCGGGGATCGAGGCGGGGGCGGCTGGCGCGGCGGCGGCTTTTCCGGCCAGTGCGGCACTGGCCAAGATAGAACCGGTTCCTGCGATGAAAAGACGACGGGAAACTGCCCCAGAAGCTGTACTCCACATGGATTCGTCACGCATGTGATAGTCCTCACCGTTGAGGTATAATAGAACAGGTTATAACTCAGTGGTGCAGACAAGTCGACATATACCCGCCGGTAACATCCCCGGGTTGCGCGGCGGTTCCGCTGAATGGGCCATGATGGACGACTGTGGAGTCCACCCGTGTGGACCGCTGGCTTTGGGCGGTCCGGCTGACGAAGACCCGCCCGGACGCCGCGGCGGCGTGCCGCGGCGGCCACGTGCGCGTCAACGACAAGCCCGCCAAACCCGCGACGACGGTCGTCCCCGGCGACGAAGTGCGCCTGCGCATCGGCGGCACGACCAAGGTCCTCGACGTCGTCCGCGTGATCCAGAAGCGCGTCGGCGCCCCGGACGCGGTGACGTGCTACGTGGACCGCACCCCGAAACCACCCCCGGAAACGGCGATCCCGGTCGCCCGCCGGGACCGTGGCGCGGGCCGGCCGACCAAAAGGGAGCGTCGCGTGCTCGACGCCTTCCGGCACCAGGAGCCCTAGCGGCCCGGCCACCGTCGATGGTCATCCGGCGACTTGATCGAGGGATCGCCGCCCCCGGCCCGGCCTGGCCGGACAGAGCGGGGAATTCGCCGCGCCCGGGTCCGCTCGCGGGGAAAACGGGTAGTCCCGGTACGTGACACGGGCGACGGGGCGAAGGAGTCATGGCGATCAGACCGCGACCCCGGACCGGTTGCTGGCCGCCGCGCGGCCGCTCGTCGTGCGCTACTGCCGCGCCCGGCTCGGCACTGGGCAGGATCCCGATGACGTCGTGCAGGACGTCTGCCTCGCGGTGCTGAAGGCGATGCCCGCTCGGCCGCCGGAGCGGCCCTTCCCGATCTTCGTCTGCGGCATCGCCCGCCACCACGTCGAGGCCGCCCGCAAGGCCGCCGCCCGGCGGCGGGCCGAGCCGGTCGCCGAGCTGCCGGACGAGGGCGACGCGACGCTGGACCCCGAGCAGCACGCGCTGCGGCGCGAACTCGGCGAGCGGATGGCGAAGCTGCTGCGGGTCCTGCCGGACAAGCAGCGCGAAATCCTGGTGCTGCGCGTGGCCGTCGGCCTGTCCGCGGAGGAGACGGCGGCGGTGGTCGGGTCGACGCCGGGCGCGGTGCGCGTCGCCCAGCACCGGGCGCTGGGCCAGCTGCGCAAAGCGGTCGCGGGCTGAGCGGCCGGGGCTACCCTGGCCTGGTGAGCGACAGCGAGAACTTCGAGGGACGCGACGTCGGGTCCGGGATCTCGGTGATCCGCGAGAGCACGGACGTCGTCGGCTCCGGGCCGCGCCTGCACCGGCACCCGTACGCCGAAACGTTCGTGATCATCCGCGGCCGCGCCCGGTTCACCATCGGCGACGAGCAGCGCGACGGCGGCGCCGGGGACGTGCTCGTCGTCCCGGCGGGCGTCGCGCACAAGTTCGCGGTGCTCGGCCCCGGGGTCTACGAGGCCGTGCACATCCACGAGAGCGACCACTTCATCACCGAGTGGCTGGAGTAGCGCTCACAGCCCGCGGTCGGCGATCATGCCGCGCAGCTTGGTCAGCGCGCGGTACTGCGTGATCCGGACGTTGCCGGGCGAGATGCCCAGCGCGTCCGCGGTCTCGTTCGCCGACAGCCCGACGACGATCCGCATCGACAGGATCTCCTGGTGCAGCGGCGGCAGCAGCGCGAGCAGCTTGCCCAGCCGCGCCCCGAGGTCGAGGTCCAGGACGTGGCTCTCGGGCTCGTTCCCGCCGAGCGGCCGGTCCGGCAGCTCCGGCACCGGCTTCGACCGGTCGCGCGCCACGGACCGGAAGGCGTCGGCGACCTTGTTCGCGGCGATCGCCCGCACGAGGTACAGGAACGAGCCGCCGCGGTCCTGGTACCCGGGCAGCACCTTCAGCACGGCCAGGCACACCTCCTGCGCGACGTCGTCGGCGGAGAGGTAGGAGAGGTCCCGCCCGCCGATCCGCGCGCGGCAGTACCGCACGACCGTCGGCTTGACCAGCCGCAGCAGCGCCTGCACGGCGTTCGGGTCCCCGGCCCGCGCGGCCGCCACGATCGGGTCGAGCTCCTCCTTCCCCAGCTTCCCCGCCGGCCGCGGCAAGTCCGCCGGCACGGAATAGCCGTCCACTGCCTCCGGCGCCGCCGGGATCATGGTTTCCACGGGTCCCTCCTCGCGTTCGAACAATTCGGTTATCGAGGCGCTGAACAGGGACGTTGCACACCCGCACTTCTTGTCCACAAGTTGTCCGTTAACCAGAAACCGCCTGGTCGGCGGCCCCGCCGGACACCACCGGACTTCCGGTCAAATTCTTGACAATTCCTGCCCGCGCGCGAAGAGCGGTAGCGAAAACGGGCCGCTCGCCGATCCACCGCCCGTACCGCCGCCGACCACCAGGACCCCCTCATGATCACCCACTGAAATGCCGCCCCTTGACGCCACCGGAGAGTGTTCCCCGATGACGGATCCCGATCCCGGTCTGTCCGGCGCCCGCACGGCGGACCGATTCGACGTGTTCCTGTGTTTCACCCGCGCCGACGCCGGCAGCGCGACCGCGGTCGACCGGATCGAAGAAGCGCTGCGCGCCGACGGGCTGCGCGTGTTCCGCGACACTGGCATCGGCGTTTTCGAGCCGATCACCCGGGAACTCGCGGACGCGATCGCCGGCTCGCGCGTGCTGCTCGCCTACTATTCGCGGATTCTGCCCACCCGGTACGCGTGCCAGTGGGAATTGACGGCCGCGTTCGTCGCCGCGCGGCGCCACGGCGATCCCGCGGACCGCGTGCTGGTGATCAACCCGGAACCGGGGACCGAGCACCTCGCGCCGGTCGAGCTGGCCGACGCGAAGTTCTTCACCGGTCCGGTGACCGCCGAAGCGCTGCCGGCGC
>NZ_JAAGNB010001059.1:0-21366 GCF_010550475.1 Amycolatopsis sp. SID8362 | reverse complement strand
GCCGCGCGGCTGGGCGGCCGGGTCAGCCTGGTCCGCGACGAAGACGACGGCTGCACGCTGCGCGCGTGGGTACCGCTGGTGCGGCCGTGACGCCCGCGACGGTGTTCGTCGTCGACGACCACCCGGTGGTCCGCGACGGCGTCACGCTGCTGCTGCGCTCGGACCCGTGCCTGCAGGTGGCCGGCTCGGCGGAGTCCGGGCGGGCGGCGATCCAGCGCGTCGCGCAGCTGCGGCCCGACCTCATCCTGCTCGACCTGCGGCTGCCGGACATGCTCGCGCCGGAGGTGATCGCCGAGCTGCGGCACGTCCACCCGACGGCCCGGATCGTGGTGTTCACCGCGCACGGCGACCACCAGGGCGTGCTGGCCGCGCTCGACTCGGGCGCGCACGGCTGCCTGCTCAAGGACGTCGCGGGCACCGACCTCGTGGCGGCGCTGCGGCGGGTCCTGCGCGGCGAACGCGTCGTCGACCCGCGGATCCTGCCCGACGAAGGGCAGCGGTCGGACGCGCTGGCCCGCAGCGGGCTGACCCGCCGGGAGTACGAGGTGCTGCGGCTGGCCGCGCAGGGGCAGACGAACCCGGAGATCGCGGAGTCGACCGGGCTGGCGCGCAACACCGTGAAGACGTACCTGCAGTCGGCGCTGCACAAGCTGGGCGCGCGCAACCGGGTCGAGGCGATCGGCAAGGCCAGCGAGGCCGGGCTGCTGTGAGATCGTCGCTCGGGTGACGATCGACCTGCACGCGCACAGCACGGCCTCCGACGGGACGACACCGCCGTCGGAGCTGCCCCGGCTGGCCGCCGAAGCCGGCCTGACGGTGCTGGCCCTCACCGACCACGACACCTTCGCGGGCGTGGCCGCGGCTTCGGCCGCTTCGGCCGCTTCTGACGTCGAACTCGTCCCCGGCGTCGAGATCTCGTGCCGCCTCGACGACGCCGAGGTGCACCTGCTGGGGCTGTTCGTCGACCCCGGGCACGCGGCGCTGGCCGCCGAGCTGGAGCTGATCCGCACCGACCGGGACCGGCGTGGCGTGCGGATGGTCGAACGCTGCCGCGAGCTGGGCGCGCCGATCACCCTCACGCAGGTGCGCGAGATCGCCGGGGGTGCGTCGCTCGGGCGGCCGCACATCGCCGCCGCGCTGGCCGCCGTGGGCATCACCGACGCCTTCACCGCCGACTGGATCGCCGACGGCGGCCGCGCGGACGTCCCGAAGCACGTCCTGGCCACAGTGGACGCGGTCGGCCTGGTCCGCGCGGCGGGCGGGGTGGCGGTGCTGGCTCACCCGCGCTCGGTCAAGCGGCGGGCTTCGGTCTCGGACGCGCAGCTGGCCGCGCTGGCCGGCGCCGGGCTGGCGGGGATCGAGGTGGACCACCCCGAGCAGCCACCGGAGGTCCGGGAGCGGCTGCGGGAAGTGGCCGCGGACCTGGGGTTGCTCACGACCGGGTCGAGTGACTTCCACGGCGACCGCAAGCCGGTCCGCCTCGGCGAGTGCACCACCTCCCCGGAGGTGTTCGCGGCGCTCCGGGAGTCTGCCGCCGGGATGTAGTGAATGACTCATTCATGTCGTCGGACGACATGAATGAGTCATTCAGTGCATTGGGCCGGGCTACGCCGTGTCCGTTTCGTAGCCAGAGGGGTCTCCAAGTGGGGGTGTCCGAAGGCCATCGGTGAACGCAGGATGACCGCCACTGATCGTGACTCACGTCACACGAGCGGAGGAGGCCTCTTGCGTCCTGGAGTGAGTCCGTGCTGACCGTACGTGGCCTGCGGGTGCGGTACGGCCGGTCCACGCCCGCCCTGCACGGCATCGACCTCGACGTTTCCGCCGACGGCGTGCTGGCCGTGCTCGGCAGCAACGGCGCCGGGAAGTCCACTCTGCTCAGGGCCGTCTCGGGCACGCTCCGCATGCACCGGGGCTCGATCGACGCCGGCGAAATCCGCTACGACGGGCAGGCGCTCGGCAAGCTCGACCCGGCCCGGATCGTCCGGCTCGGCGTCGTCGGCGTCCCCGAGGGGCGGCAGGTCTTCGCCCGGATGACCGTCGAGGAGAACCTGCGCGCCGGCGGGATCGGCGCCCGGACCGCCGCCGAACGGACCGCCGCACGCGAGCGCGTCGACGAGCTGTTCCCCGTCCTGAAGGAACGCGCCAAGCAGCGCGCCGGGCTGCTGTCCGGCGGGGAGCAGCAGATGCTCGCGATCGGCCGCGCGCTGATGTCCGCGCCGAAGCTGCTGCTGCTCGACGAACCCTCGCTCGGGCTGGCGCCGAAGATCGTCGAGCAGATCGGCCGGACCATCCGGGAGATCCACGAGCAGGGCACCGCCGTGGTGCTGGTGGAGCAGAACGCCGTGATGGCGCTCGGCGTCGCCGACCACGCCGTGGTGCTGGAGGTCGGCCGGGTGGCGCTGGCCGGGACCGCGGCCGAGCTCGCCGCCAGCCAGGACGTCCAGCGGCTCTACCTCGGCGGGCACGCCGAATCGCAGGAGACCGCCGACGCCGAGGCCGAACGCGCCCGCGAGCAGCTCGCCGGCCGGACCCTGTCGAGGTGGGCCGGATGACGCCGCCGGAACTGCGCGTCGAGGACGTCTCCCTGCGGTTCGGCGGGATCCGGGCCCTCGACGAAGTGAGCTTCACCGTCGCCCCCGGTTCGCTGCACGCGCTGATCGGGCCGAACGGCGCCGGGAAGTCCAGCTGCTTCAACGTGATCAGCGGCCTCTACCGGGCGAACACGGGCCGCGTGCGGCTCGGCGACACCGACCTCACCGGGCGCGCGCCGCACAAGCTCGCGCGCCTCGGCGTCGGCCGGTCGTTCCAGAACGCCGCGCTGTCGGCCGGTTCGACCGTGCTGGACAACGTCATGCTCGGCAGGCACGCGCTGACCCGCGGCGGGTTCCTCGAGATCGGGCTGCGGCTGCCGTGGACGGTCCGCGCCGAACGGCGGCACTCAGCCAGGGCCCGGGAGATCTGCGCGTTCCTCGGCCTCGGCCCGGTCGTGGACACCCCGGTCGGCGCGCTGCCCTACGGCGTCGTCAAGCGCGTCGACCTCGCCCGCGCGCTCGCCGTCGAACCGGTGCTGCTCCTGCTCGACGAGCCCGCGGCCGGGATGAACGCGGCCGAAACCGCGGAGCTGGCCGGCACGATCAGCGGGATCCGCGCCGAGCTGGGCATTTCGATCCTGCTCGTCGAGCACGACATGGGCCTGGTGATGGGCATCGCCGACCGGGTCACCGTGCTCGACTTCGGCCGCCGCATCGCCGACGGCACCCCCGCGGAAGTCCAGTCCGACCCGGACGTCATCAAGGCCTACCTGGGCACGGAGGCGGCGTGAACACATTCCTGCAGCTCGTGGTGAACGGCCTCGGCAAGGGCGCGGTGTTCGCGTTGCTGGCGCTGGGGTTCGTGATCATCTTCAAGGCCACCGAAGTGGTCAACTTCGCGCACGGCTCGCTCGTGCTCTTCGGCGGCTACGTCGTCGTGGTGACGCGGGACGCGCTCGGCTGGGTCGGCGCGTCGCTCGTGGGCATCGTGTCGGCCGGGCTGCTCGCCCTGGTCGTGGAGCGGCTGCTGCTGTCGCGGTCCCGGCACGCCGACGCGAACAGCCTGGCGCTGCTCACCATCGGCGTCGACGTGATCGTCACCGAGGAGATCGTGCGCCGGCTCGGCGTCACGCTGCCCTTCCTCGGCGACGCGTGGGACGCGAAGCCGTTCCAGCTCGGCGGGATCACGCTCTTCCGCACCCACCTGGTCGCGCTGGGCGTGGCCGCGGTGCTGATCACGGCGTTCTGGCTGGCGTTCAAGTACTCGAACTGGGGCGTGGCCATGCGGGCCCAGGCGGAGAACCGGGAAGCCGCCGCGCTGATGGGCATCCGCAGCTCCCGCGTGACGGCGACCGCGTGGCTGGTCGCCGGGCTGCTGGCCGGCGTGGCCGTGCTGTTCATCGCCACGCAGGACTTCTCCGGCGCGGGGCTGTCGCGCGGAACGCACTCGATCGCGCTGGCCGCGTTCCCCGCGGCGATCCTCGGCGGGCTCGACTCGACGGCGGGCGCGGTGGTCGGCGGCCTGGTCGTCGGGCTCGTGGAAGCGCTCTCCGCGCAGTACGTCTCGTTCGACTTCTCCAAGAGCGCGGTGTTCCTGGTGATGCTGGTCGTCCTGGTGGTGCGGCCCTCGGGGCTGTTCGGCACGAGGGAGCGAACGCGTGTCTGACAGCGCCGTGTCCGAAGTGGACGCTCCCCCTGAGTCGCAGGCACCGCCGCGGCCCCGCCGGAGCCTGGCCAAGCTCGTGCGCACGGTGGCCTGGCTCGCCCTGCTGGTGGTACTGCTCGCCCTGCCGCTCTACCTCGACGCGGCCTGGCTGAAAGCCGGGCAGTACATGATGATCGGCTGCGTCGGCGCCATCGGGCTGACGCTGGTGGTCGGGCAGGCCGGGCAGCTTTCCCTGGCGCACGCGTTCTTCCTGCTCGCCGGCGGCACGGCCTACACCGTCCTTTCCGGACCAACCGACGACGACCGCGTGATCGGGTTCGGCCTCGACCCCGGCCTCTCGCTGCTGGGCGCGGTGGCCGTCGCGGCCTTGCTGGGCCTGGCCTTCGCCCCGGTCGCCGGCCGGCTGCGCGGGATCTACCTCGGGGTCGCCTCCCTCGCGCTGGTGTTCCTCGGCCTCTACTTCGGACAGTCGGCCGAGGAGTACACCGGCGGGACGTCGACCGGGCGCACGCCGGCGCCGTTCTCGCTGTTCGGCTTCCCCTTCAGCAACGACGGCCCCGAAATATCCCTGCTCGGAGTGCCGATCCGGCAGGCCGAACGCATGTGGTACCTGTTCCTGCTGCTGACCGTGCTCGCGTTCGTGATCGCCCGCGGCGCCGTGCGCGGCCGGGTCGGGCGGTCGTGGCGGGCGGTGCGCGACAACGAAGCCGCGGCCGCGGTGATGGGTGTCAGCGTCATGCGCGCGAAGGCGGGCGCGTTCGCGGTCTCGTCGGCGTACGGCGGCCTGGCCGGCGCGATGACCGTGCTGTGGTTCGACATCCTCAAGCCGGACGAGAGCGAGTTCGGCACCTACGGCATCAACGTCTCCATCGCCTACCTGGCGATGGTCATCATCGGCGGGCTCGGCTCGGTGTCCGGCGCGCTGGTCGGCGCGCTGATCGTCAACGGCCTGCCCCAGGTCCTCGCCCTGTACTCCGCCGATCTGGGCTGGTTCTCCGGCACCGGCGACGGCGCGCTGACGCCCGTCCTCGTCAGCTCGTTCGTCTACGGCGCCGCGATCGTCCTCGTCGTGCTCTTCGAGCCCGGCGGGCTCGCCGCGATCGGCCGCCGGCTCACGCGGCGCCGTCAACCCCCGGAGGAAAAACCATGAAACGCACACACCTGGCGGCGGCGCTGGCGGCCGTCCTCGTCCTTTCGGCGTGCAGCACGAAGGCCGGCGACTCCGGCTCGTCCGGCTCCGACAGCTCCGGCGTCAAGACCGGCAAGGGGGTGACGGCGACCGAGGTGACGCTCGGCGTGATGACCGACAAGTCCGGGGTGTTCAAGAACCTCGGCCTCGGCGTCACCCAGGGCAACGAGCTGTGGGCCAAGGACTTCAACGCCGCCGGCGGGGTCTGCGGGCGGCAGGTCAAGCTCGAAGAGGTCGACCACGGCTACAAGGCCGACACCGCGAAGACGCTGTACCCGCAGGTCGAGCCCAAGGTGCTCGGGTTCGTGCAGCTGCTCGGCTCGCCGGTGGTCGCCGCGCTGAAGCAGAACCTGGCCACCGACAAGGCCGTCGCCGCGCCCGCGTCCTGGTCGTCCGAGCTGCTCGACAACCCGTACGTGATGATCGTCGGCACCACCTACGACCTGGAGATCATCGACGGCCTGTCGTACCTGCAGGAGCAGGGCCTGATCAAGGACGGCGACACCATCGGGCACGTCTACATCGACGGCGAGTACGGCAAGAACGGCCTGCGCGGCTCGCAGTTCTACGCCAAGAAGCACAACCTGACGGTCAAGGAAGTGAAGATCACCTCGACCGACAGCGACCTGACCAACGTCGTCACCGGCCTCAAGGGCGCCGGGGTCAAGGCGATCGTGCTGACCACCACGCCCGCGCAGACCGGGTCCGCGGTCGCGACGAACAAGGCGCTCGGGCTGAACGTGCCGGTGCTGGGCAACAACCCGACGTTCGACCCGCAGCTGCTCAAGAGCCCGGCCGCGGGCGCGCTGGACAAGCTCACGGTCGTCGCCAGCAGCGTGCCGTTCTCGGCCGACCTGCCGAAGGCCAAGGACGTCGCGGCGAAGTACAAGGCCGCGTACAAGGAAACGCCGAACGGCGGTGTCCCCTACGGCTACGCGGTCGGCGAAGTCTGGGGCGCGGTCCTGAAGAAGGCTTGCGAGAACAAGGACCTCACCCGCGACGGCATCGCCGCGGCGCTGAAGCAGACGACGTCGGCGAACACGGACAACCTGGTCGCGGCGCTCGACTTCTCCAAGCCGGGGACGCCGGCGACGCGCCAGGTGTACGCGGCCACCCCGGACGCGTCGGCCGAGGGTGGCGTCCGGTACGTCAAGCCGTTGTTCGAGGCTCCCGAAGCGAAGGAGTACGTGGCGCCGCACCAGAAGTGAGCCGGCGTCCGGCCAGCGCGGCCGCCTCGTGCAGCGGGGTGGTCGCGCTGGCCTTCGCGGCGTTCAGCAGGTCGGTGACGGTCTGCTCGATCGTCTCGACGCGGGCCAGCGCGGCCTCGTGGTCCAGGCCCTCCGCTTCGCGCGAAAGCGTGTAGAGGATCCCTCCGGCGCTCGCCACGTAGTCGGGGATCCACAGGACGCCGCGCGCGGCCAGGTCGTCGGCGACGGCGTCGTCGGTGAGCTGGTTGTTGGCCGGCCCGACGACGAGCGGAGTGTCGAGCCGAGCCACCGTCTCGGGGCTCAGCACGCCGCCGACCGCGGCCGGGATGACCACGTCCGCGGTCAGGGTGAGCGCTTTCTCCGGCTCGGTCCAGGTCAGGCCGCTCCGCTCGGCCTCGGCGCGCTTGGCGGGGTCGATGTCGGAGACGACGACGTCGGCGCCCGCCGCGTGCAGGCTCGCCGCGAGGTGCGCGCCCACGGAGCCGTAGCCGCTGATCACCACCCGGCGCCCGGTCAGGTCCGCCGGTCCGGCCGCCCGGAGCGCGGCGAGCACGCCGACGGCGGTCGGGCCGCTGGAGGAACCGGTTCCGCCCGCGGACTCGGGCGTGCAGAACGCGTACGGCGAGGCCTCCCGGAGCACGAGCATGTCGGCCGGCCCGGTGCCGACGTCCGGGCCGGCCCGGTACGCGCCGCCGAACTCCGCGATCAGGTCGGCGTGGTCGAGCAGGACAGCGCGGCGCTCCTCGGGCGAGAGCACGCGCCCGGGCTCCGGCGCGATGACGCTCTTGCCGCCGCCGAACGCGAGCCCGGCGACGGCGCACTTGGCCGTCATGGCCGCCGAGAGGCGCAGGACGTCGCCGACGGCTTCTTCGAGCGTGGCGTAGGGCTTGAAGCGGCAGCCGCCGACGGCGGGGCCGAGTGCGGTCGAGTGGATCGCGACCATCGTGGTGATGCCGGATCGACGGCCACGCCGGACGACGAGGTGCTCATGTGCGGTCATGGCCGTGAAAGTTAGGCTGATCGCCAACGGCACGGATGCGTTGCCGAACGAAATTCGGTCACGACGAGGAGGCCACGGTGCTCGACGAACTTGATTCGGCGATCGTGCGGCACCTGCAGGAAGACGCGCGGCAGACCAACCGGGACATCGCCCGCAAGGTCGGCATCGCGCCGTCTACGTGCCTCGAGCGCATCCGGCTGCTGCGGGAGCGCGGCGTCATCCGCGGCTACCACGCCGACATCGACCTGCCGAGCCTCAACCGCGGCGTCCGGGCGCTCGTCACGGCGCAGGTGCGGCCGCTGAGCCGGGCGGTCATCGACTCCTTCCAGCGGTCGATCGCCGAACTCCCGGAAGTGCTTTCGGTGTACGTGACCGCGGGGAGTGACGATTTCCTGATCGAAGTCACGACACCCGACATCGACGCGCTGCACGCTTTCCTCACCGACCGGCTGGCACTGCGCCGGGAGATCGTCGGGTTCCGCACGTCGATCGTTTTCCGCCACCTGCGCAAGACGACGCTTGAACCACTGGCTTAGGGGTATCCGGGGATCACCCGGAAAACCGCGACACGCCACCCCTACGTGAACCCCTGAAATACCCGGGTTCGCACGCTGAGAGGCGGAAACTGTCGGTGGTGAGGCGTCTAATGGGCCACGACGGGAAGGAGGCGCCGCCATGATCACCGACTTGAACCATCGTGAGCGGGCCACGTTGAGAGCCGTGGCCGAGGGCCACGCCGAGATCAGCTGCAGCTGCGAACCCGACCTCTTCATCGACGGCCTGAGCTGCTGCGACCAGTCCACCGCGCACCGCCTCGCGCGGCTCGGCCTGATCGCGCCCGCGCACCCCGGCAAGTGCGGCGACCTCGTGCCCGCGCTGCTGACCGAGGCCGGCGCGTCGGCGCTCGGCGAGGTCCTCGCCATCGCGGCGTAATTGCGTTGCCACGCACCGGGGTCGCTGCCAGCATCACCCGATGCACGTATTCCTCGAAACCGAGCGGCTGATCTTCCGCCGGTTCACCGAGAACGACGCGGACGCGCTGTTCGAGCTCTACGACGACGCGGACGTGATGAAGTACCTCAATGGGGGCCTGCCGGCCGACCGCGCGGAGATCGTCGAAAAGGATCTCCCCGCGTTCCTCGGTTACTACGAGCGTTTCCCCGGTTACGGGTTCTGGGCGGCGATCGAGAAGCGGACCGGCGATTTCCTGGGGTGGTTCCACTTCCGCCCGCGCCCGCACGACCCGCCGGACGAGCCGGAGCTGGGCTACCGGCTGCACCGCAAGGCGTGGGGCAAGGGCTACGGCACCGAAGGCTCGGCGGCGCTGCTGGCGAAGGGCTTCACCGAACTGGGGGTCACCCGCGTGACGGCGTTCACCATGACGGTGAACCAGCGTTCGCGGCGCGTGATGGAGAAACTGGGGATGACGTTCGTCCGCACGTACTTCGAGGAGTTCCCCGAGCACGAGCGGGCCCAGGGCAGCGAACACGGCGAAGTCGAGTACGCCATCACCCGCGAGCAGTGGTCCCGTGGTCGTGAGTGCTGAGTCGGGTTAGAACCCGACTCAGCACTCACGACCGGCGGGTCAGCGGTAGACCTCGAACTCGTAGATCCGGGCCGCGCCGTTGCCGTTGTTGGCCGGCGTGGTCAGGTTCAGCTTCACGTACCGGGCCGACCGGGTCGTGATCGGGTGGTACGTGCGGCTGGCCCGCGAACCGGACACGGACGCGACCGTCGTCCACGTGCTGCCGTCGGTCGACGTCTGGATCGTGAACGCGCCCGTGTTCCAGCCGGTCGTCTCCCCGCCCAGGCCCGCGTGCTTGACCACGAACGACGACACGTTCTGCGCCGACCCGAGGTCGACCTGGAGGAACTTCGTCGCGGCCGTGGAACAGAACTTGCTGTTGTTCGCCAGGCTGCCGTCGACGGCCTTGTCCGCGGTCTCGGCCGAGTTGCACGTGGCCGAGCCCGTCGCCGCCTTGCCCTGCGCCAGGTTCGTGCCCAGCTCCGGCGCGGCCGGCGGCGGGGTGAACCCGTCGTTGTAGGACGGCGGGACGTCCGCGGTGCTCGTGCCCCAGCCGCTCGGCGACGAGCCCATCGTGTAGTTCAGGCTCGACGCGCCCGCGATGTCGCCGTAGCGGATCCACGACTTGGTCGTCGCGGTCCCGTTGACGCTCAGGCTCTGCACGTACTGCGCGCCCTGGCCCGCGCCGGAGCCGGTGATCTGGATCGTCCCGCTCGGGCGGACGATCGAGACCGACGGGAACAGCGGGCCGTGCAGCGCCAGGACGTCCGCGCCCGGCGTCGCCGGGTACATGCCCAGTGCCGCGAAGACGTACCACGCCGACGTCGCGCCGAGGTCGTCGTTGCCGGGGAGGCCGCCCGCGCCGGTGGTGAACGACTCGTTCATCACGCGCCGCACCGCCGAGCTGGCGCCCTGCGGGTAGGCCGCGTAGTTGTAGGCCCACGGCACGCCGTGCTCGGGCTCGTTGCCGATGTAGAAGTACGGCTGGGTGAGGCCGCCGTTGAGCTGGGTGAAGTGGTGGTCCAGCCGCTGGACGGCGGTCTTGCGCCCGCCCATCAGGTTGATCACGCCCTGGTAGTTGTAGGGCACCATCCAGGTGTACTGCGACGGGTTGCCCTCGGTGTACCCGCTGTCGCTCGAGGGCACGACCGGCCACGCCCAGTTCCCGTCGCTGCCGCGCGGCTGGACGTAGCCCGATTCGGGGCCGAACACGTTCTGCCACCACTGGGCGCGCTGCATGTAGGTGGTGTACTTCGCGGTGTCCCCGACGGACTTCGCGAACTGCGCGATCGCGAAGTCCGACGCCGAGTATTCGAGCGAGTCGGACGGGTCTTCGTAGATGTAGTGCCGGCTGAGGTAGCCGCTTTCCCGGCCGCGGATCGCCTGGCCCTGCGCCGTACCGCCGTTGGAGCTCTTGTCCATCAGCGCCAGCGCCGCCGCGGTGTCGAAGCCGCGGACCCCGAAGGCGTACATGCTGCCGACGATGATCGGCCCGGGGTCACCGGTCATCACGAAGTGCTCGTTGTTGTTGTGCGACCACTTGGGCAGCAGGCCGCCCTGCTGGCCGTCCAGCACCATGGACTTCGCGATGTCGCTCGCCTCGTTCGGGGCGAGGAGCCCGATCAGCGCGGCCCACGACCGGTAGATGTCCCAGCCGGAGTAGTTCTGGTAGACGGTGTGGGACGCGGTGTGGATCGCCTGGTCGAACCCGCGGTACTGGCCGTTGGTGTCGCTGGCGATGTTCGGGTTCTGGAACACGTGGTACAGCGCCGTGTAGAACTTCTGCAGGTCCGCGGCCGCCCCGCCGGTCACCTGCACGCGGTTGAGGACGTCGTTCCAGCTCGTGTCGGCGGCACTCCGGATCCCGGCGAAGTCGAAGCCGGGGTTCTCGGCGGCGAGGTTCGCCTGCGCGTTGGCCAGGCTGACGAACGAGATACCGACCTTCGCCTGCACGGTGGTGTTGCTGGACGTGTCGAACGTGACGTAACCGCCGGAGTTCGTCCCGCTGGTGCTCGCGGACCCGGCGCTGACGGTGCCGCCGAGCCAGGTGCCGAACCCGCTGGGCGCGCGGTCGAACTGGATCACGTAGTAGATCTGGTACGTCTTCGACGAACCGCAGAAACCGCCGCCGGTCACCGCGCCGGTGAGCTGGCTGCCGCTGATGGAGATGGACCCGGTGCGGTTGCCGGTGGCGCTGCGGCCGGTGTTGACGAGCAGCCGCGCGGACGTCGTGTTCGGGTAGGTCAGCTTCATCGAGCCGGACCGCTTGGTCGCGGAAAGTTCGACGGTCGTGTTGTAGTTGTCGAGCTTGTTCTTGTAGTACCCGGGCGCGGCCGATTCGTTCGCCTTCGTGTAGCGCCCCGCGTAGCCGGTCCAGCCGGTGCCCGGCGAAGTGCCGATGGCGCCGGTGATCGGCAGCAGGCCGAGGTCTTCGTTGTTGGGGCAGCCGGCGCCGTTGAAGTGGGTGAGGCTGAACTCTTCGATGCTGGTGTCGCTGTAGCGGTACCCGGACGGCGACGCGGTCGGGGTGTCCGGGCTGAACTGCACCATCCCGAACGGCACCACGGCGCCGGGGTAGGTGCTGCCGCCGGCCCCGCCGGGAACCGGGTTGGGCGAGTTGCTGTTGTCGGTGCCGATGAACGGATTCACGTACTGCGTAAGGGCGAGCGTCGCGCCGTCGGCGGGTGTCGCGGCGAGCCCCGCGCCGACGAGCGCGGCCGCGAGCAGAGCCCCGCGCAACCGTCTGCGCAGCTTCGAGAGTGGTCCGGACATGGAACCCTTCCTCTCCTTGTCGCACGCTTTCCGCCGGGCGACAACGTTGTCGGACGTCGTGACAACGTTGTCAGATCGGCGGGTGCCGCGCTGACAACGTCGAGGGGATCGAAGTGGTACCGGGAACTCGGTGGCAGGACATGGTGCCACGGCGGCACCCTCCGGCGGAAGCACCGAAAGTTCGTTGTGCGGCAAGCGATCCGCGGACCGGACCAGTCAGTGCCGGTGGACCACCCAGTGGTCGCCGAGCGCCGTCGTCGCCGCTTCCCCGTTCGTCAGGTCGGCCAGCCAGCTCTCGAACGTCGGCGCCTCCCCCGGCGCCAGCCCGATCTCGAACCGCGCCAGCTCCCCGAACCGGGTCGCGTGAACCAGGTACGGCGACGCGCGCAAGTCGTTCTCCAGCCGGCCCGCGCGGTCGTAGCTCACCGCCACTTCCACCAACGCGAGCCGCCGGTGTTCTAGTACACCAACAACTTCCAGTGCCTCCGAAACGGACTGTCCGTACGCGCGGATGAGCCCGCCCGCGCCCAGCAGCACTCCGCCGAAGTACCGGGTCACCACCGCGACCACATCGGTCACCTCGCGGCGCCGCAGCACTTCCAGCATCGGCGTGCCCGCGGTGCCGGCCGGCTCGCCGTCGTCGCTCGAGCGCTGGGTCCGGCCGTCGGGGCCCAGAACGAAGGCGTGGCAGTGGTGCCGCGCCCCCGGATCGGCGCGACGGCGGCCCGCGATGAACTCGCGCGCGGCCTCCTCCGACGTCACCGGGGCGAGCGCGCAGAGGAAGCGGGAGCGCTTGATCTCGATCTCGTGGACCCCGGATCGAGCCACGGAGAGATAACGATCAGTCATCGGAGGAGTCCGCCATGCCCCCAGCTTCCCACCCCGGCACGGCGCCGCGCCACGTGCCCCGGACCACTTGGGACGGACGTTTTCGCAGGTCAGCGGCGTCCTTCGCCGTTATTCGGGAGCGACAGCCCGGCATATGGGACTACCCCCTGGCCCGTCAACGTAAGCGTGGCATTTCCCACCCGGGGGCAACGACGTATGTCGATAACAGCGAATTCACACTATCGTCATAAGACCCGGCGAACCCGGGAGTAACACCGCGCGCTCGGCTGACCCCCACCACAGTGGTCCGTCGTGCGCGCACGCAGCACCCGACATGTTCGGCTGCCCAGTGTCGTGCGGCCTCCCAGATGACCGCGTCCGGTTTCCGAGCATCGACGCTCGGCCGGTCCCACGCGGCGTCTTGCACCTCGACAACAGCAACTGTTCTCGACTGACCATCGCGGTACCGGACCACTTCGTTAACCGGTTCAGCTCGAACCACACGATGGAGTGAGTACCGGTCGCGCCAACGCCTTGGGAGGCGGCCAGCCGTGACCCACCGTGCCAATTCCCTGCCCCCGTCCGGGGAGCAGTTCAGCAACGCCGAGGCCGAGGGCCTCTACCGGAGCGACTACGAACACGACGCCTGCGGTGTCGCCTTCGTCGCCGACCTGACCGGGCGGCGCGATCATGCGATCGTCGCCAAAGCCCTGGTCGCGTTGCGCAACCTGGAACACCGCGGGGCGCGGGGTGCCGAACCGGACACCGGGGACGGCGCGGGACTGCTCATCCAGGTCCCGGACGAGTTCTACCGCGAAGTCGTCGACTTCGAGCTGCCCGAGCCGGGCACCTACGCCGTCGGCACCGCTTTCCTGCCGCAGGACGAAAAGCGCCGCGGCCGGGCCATGACGACCATCGAGCGCATCGCCGCGGAAGAGGACATGCGCGTCCTCGGCTGGCGCGAGCTGCCGGTGCACACCGAGCACTGCGGGCCCACCGCGGCCGAGACCATGCCGCACTTCACGCAGCTGTTCCTCACCGCGCGCCGCCCGAAGCCGGAGCATTCGGACCCGCTGCACATCGAGCGCAGCGCCTTCTGCGTCCGCAAGCGCGCCGAGCACGAGCTCGTCGACGACGACGTCTACTTCCCGTCGCTGTCCTCGCGCACGATCGTCTACAAAGGAATGCTCACCGAGCCGCAGGTCGAGCGCTTCTTCGCCGACCTCACCGACGAGCGCGTCACCAGCGCCATCGGCCTGGTGCACTCCCGCTTCTCCACCAACACCTTCCCGTCGTGGCCGCTGGCGCACCCGTACCGGTACGTCGCGCACAACGGCGAGATCAACACCCTGCGCGGCAACCGCAACTGGATGGACGCCCGCGAGGCGCTGCTCGAGACCGACCTGGTCCCGGGCGACCTCAAGCGGATCTACCCGGTGATCACCCGCGGCGCCAGCGACTCGGCGTCGTTCGACGAGGTGCTGGAGCTGCTCCACCTCGGCGGCCGCTCGCTGCCGCACTCGGTCCTGATGATGATCCCGGAGGCCTGGGAGAACCACCAGGAGATGGACCCGGCCCGGCGCGCCTTCTACGAGTTCCACTCGACGCTGATGGAACCGTGGGACGGCCCGGCGCTGGTCGCCTTCACCGACGGCTCCCAGATCGGCGCGGTCCTCGACCGCAACGGCCTGCGCCCCGGCCGGTACTGGGTGACCGACGACGGCCTCGTCGTGCTGGCCTCCGAGGTCGGCGTGCTCGACATCGACCCGGCGACGATCGTCCGCAAGGGTCGCCTCGAACCCGGCCGGATGTTCCTCGTGGACACCGCCGAGGGCCGGATCATCGAGGACGACGAGATCAAGACCGAGCTGGCCACCGCGCACCCGTACGACGAGTGGGTCGAGGCCGGTCTCCTGCACCTGGAGGACCTGCCCGAGCGTGACCGCGAGGTCCCGCTGCACGCCGCGCTCGTCCGCCGCCAGCAGGCGTTCGGCTACACCGAGGAAGAGCTCGACAGCATCCTCGAGCCGATGGCCCGCACCGGCGCGGAGCCGATCGGCTCGATGGGCAACGACTCGCCGATCGCGACGCTGTCCAGCCGGCCGCGGCTGATCTTCGACTACTTCATCCAGCTGTTCGCCCAGGTGACGAACCCGCCGCTGGACGCCATCCGCGAGGAGCTCGTCACCGCGCTCGGCACGCAGATCGGCGCCGAGCCGAACCTGCTGACCGGCGACGCCGCCAGCTGCCGCCGGATCGTGCTGCCGTTCCCGGTGCTCGACAACGACCAGCTCGCCAAGCTGGTGCACGTCAACGACGACGGCGACCTGCCCGAGTTCCAGGCCGTCACCGTGCTCGGCCGCTACAACGTCCACGGCGGCGGCGACGCGCTGCTCAAGCGCCTCGACGAGATCCGCGCCGAAGTCTCGGAGGCGATCGAGGACGGCGCGCGGCTGATCGTGCTGTCCGACCGCGGGGTCGACGAAGACCACGCGCCGATCCCCTCGCTGCTGCTGACCGGCGCGGTGCACCACCACCTCGTCCGCGAGAAGACGCGCACGCAGGTCGGCCTCATCGTCGAGGCGGGCGACGCGCGCGAGGTGCACCACATCGCGCTGCTCATCGGCTACGGCGTCGCCGCGGTGAACCCGTACCTGGCGATGGCGACCGTCGAGGAGATGGCCCACCAGGGCCTGATCCCGGGTGTCACGCCGAAGGAAGCGACGCAGAACCTGATCAAGGCGCTCGGCAAGGGCGTCCGCAAGACGATGTCCAAGATGGGCGTCTCGACCGTCGCGTCCTACACCGGCGCGCAGATCTTCGAGGCGATCGGGCTCGGCGACGAGGTCATCGACACCTGCTTCACCGGCACGACGTCCCGCCTCGGCGGCGTCGGCTTCGAGACCCTCGCCGACGAGGTCGCGAAGCGGCACAAGTACGCGTTCCCGGCCGACGGCGTCCGGGCGTCGCACCGCGAGCTGGAGACCGGCGCGGACTACCAGTGGCGCCGCGAGGGCGAGCCGCACCTGTTCAACCCGCAGACGGTGTTCAAGCTCCAGCACTCCACGCGCTCCGGGAAGTACGAGATCTTCAAGGAGTACACGAAGTCCGTCGACGACCAGGCCGAGAAGCTGCTGACGTTGCGCGGGCTGTTCGACTTCAAGTACGGCAAGCGCGCGCCGGTGCCGATCGAGGAGGTCGAGCCGGTCTCGGAGATCGTCAAGCGGTTCGCCACCGGCGCCATCTCCTACGGCTCGATCTCGATGGAGATGCACCAGACCCTCGCCATCGCGATGAACCGCCTCGGCGGCAAGTCGAACACCGGTGAGGGCGGCGAAGACGCGGAGCGCCTGTACGACCCGGAGCGGCGTAGCGCCGTGAAGCAGGTCGCGTCGGGCCGCTTCGGCGTCACGAGCGAGTACCTCGTCAACGCCGACGACATCCAGATCAAGATGGCGCAGGGCGCGAAGCCCGGCGAGGGCGGGCAGCTGCCCGGTGCGAAGGTGTACCCGTGGATCGCGAAGACGCGGTTCTCGACGCCGGGTGTGGGTTTGATCTCGCCGCCGCCGCACCACGACATCTACTCGATCGAGGACCTCGCCCAGCTGATCCACGACCTCAAGAACGCCAACCCGAACGCGCGCATCCACGTGAAGCTCGTGTCCGAGGTCGGCGTCGGCACGGTCGCGGCCGGCGTGTCCAAGGCGCACGCGGACGTCGTGCTCATCTCGGGCCACGACGGCGGGACGGGCGCGTCGCCGCTGTCGTCCATCAAGCACGCGGGTGGCCCGTGGGAGCTGGGCCTGGCCGAGACGCAGCAGACGCTGCTGGCCAACCGGCTGCGCGACCGGATCGTCGTGCAGACCGACGGGCAGCTCAAGACCGGGCGTGACGTCGTCGTCGCCGCGCTGCTCGGCGCCGAGGAGTTCGGCTTCGCGACCGCGCCGCTGGTGGTGTCGGGCTGCATCATGATGCGCGTCTGCCACCTCGACACCTGCCCGGTGGGCGTCGCGACGCAGAACCCGAAGCTGCGCGAGAAGTTCAGCGGCAAGGCCGAATACGTCGTCAACTTCTTCGAGTTCATCGCCCAGGAAGTGCGCGAATACCTGGCGGAGCTGGGCTTCCGGTCGATCGCCGAGGCGGTCGGGCACGCCGAGTTCCTCGACAAGCGCAAGGCGATCGAACACTGGAAGGCTTCGGGGCTGGACCTGTCGCCGATCTTCCACGTGCCCGACATGGCCCCGGCGGGCCTGCGCCTGCAGCAGACGCTGCAGGACCACGGGCTGGAGAAGGCGCTCGACAACACGCTGATCCAGCTGGCCGAAGGCGCGTTGAACTCCGGGGACAAGGTGCGGCTGGAACTGCCCGTCCGCAACGTGAACCGGACCGTCGGCACCATGCTCGGCTCCGAGCTGACCAAGCGGTGGGGCGGCGAAGGCCTGCCCGACGACACCATCGACGTCACCTTCACCGGCACCGCGGGCCAGTCGTTCGGCGCGTTCGTGCCGAAGGGCATCACGCTGCGCCTGATCGGCGACGGCAACGACTACGTCGGCAAGGGCCTCTCCGGCGGCCGGCTGATCGTGCGGCCGCCGCGCGAAGCGAAGTACGTCGCCGAAGAGCAGATCATCGCGGGCAACGTCATCGCCTACGGCGCCACCAGCGGTGAGATCTTCATCCGCGGCAAGGTCGGCGAGCGGTTCTGCGTGCGCAACTCGGGCGCGCTGGCCGTCGTCGAAGGCGTCGGCGACCACGGCGGCGAGTACATGACCGGCGGCCGCATGGTCGTGCTCGGCCCGATCGGGCGGAACTTCGCGGCCGGCATGTCCGGCGGCATCGCCTACGTGCTCGACCTGCCCGCGCACCGCGTCAACCCGGAGATGGTCGACCTCGACCCGCTCGACTCCGAGGACGCGGACTTCCTGCGCGAGACACTGGAAAAGCACTACGACGAAACGGAATCCGCGGTCGCGCGGGAACTGCTGGCCGACTGGGACGCGGGCGTCGACCGCTTCGGGAAGGTCATGCCGAAGGACTACAAGCGCGTGCTCGCGGCGCAGGTGCAGGCCGAGCGCGACGGGCGCGACGTGAACGAGGCGATCATGGAGGCCGCACATGGCTGACCCCAAGGGCTTTCTGACCACCACGCGCGAAGAACCCAAGCGCCGTCCCGTCGACCTCCGGCTGATGGACTGGCGGGAGGTCTACGAAGACTTCGCGACGACGAAGCTGGAGAAGCAGGCCGGCCGCTGCATGGACTGCGGCATCCCGTTCTGCCACCAGGGCTGTCCGCTCGGGAACCTCATCCCCGAGTGGAACACGCTGGTGTGGCGGGACGACTGGCGCCAGGCCATCGACCGGCTGCACGCGACCAACAACTTCCCGGAGTTCACCGGCACGCTCTGCCCGGCGCCGTGCGAAACCGCGTGCGTGCTCGGGATCAACGACGACCCGGTGACCATCAAGCGCGTCGAGATCTCCATCGTGGACCGCGCCTTCGAAGAGGGCTGGATCACCCCGGAGGTCCCCGCCGTCCGCACCGGCAAGAAGGTCGCGGTCGTGGGCTCCGGCCCGTCGGGACTCGCCGCGGCGCAGCAGCTCACGCGCGCGGGCCACAGCGTCGTGGTCCTCGAGCGGGCCGACAAGATCGGCGGGCTGCTGCGCTACGGCATCCCCGAGTTCAAGATGGAGAAGTCGCGCCTCGACCGGCGGCTCGACCAGATGCGCGCCGAGGGCACGGAGTTCCGTACGTCGGTGAACGTCGGCGTGGACGTCACGGCGGCGGAGCTTCAGTCTTCTTACGACGCGGTGGTTCTGGCCGGTGGCGCGACCGACTGGCGCGACCTGCCGATCCCGGGCCGGGAGCTGGACGGCATCCACCAGGCGATGGAGTTCCTGCCGCCGGCCAACCGGGTCGCCTCGGGCGAGCTGGACAAGTCGCCGTTCGACGCTTCGGGCCTGGACGTCGTCGTCATCGGCGGCGGCGACACCGGCGCGGACTGCGTCGGGACGTCGCACCGCCAGGGCGCGCGTTCGGTGACGCAGCTGGAGATCATGCCCAAGCCGCCGGAGTCCCGTTCGGACGCCCACCCGTGGCCGACGTACCCGATGATCTACCGGGTGTCCTCGGCGCACGAAGAGGGCGGCGAGCGGCTGTACGCGGTGAACACGCAGGAGTTCCTGGGTGACTCCGATGGCCGTGTGCGGGCGCTGAAGCTGGTCGAGGTGCGCAACGAGGGCGGCAAGTTCGTCCCCGTCGAGGGCTCCGAGCGCGAGCTGCCCGCGCAGCTCGTCCTGCTGGCGATGGGCTTCCTCGGCCCGCAGAAGCAGGGCCTCCTGGAGGACCTCGGCGTCGAGCTGGACGGGCGCGGCAACGTGGTCCGCGACAAGGCGTTCAAGACCAGCCTGGACAACGTGTTCGTGGCCGGCGACATGGGCCGCGGCCAGTCCCTGATCGTGTGGGCGATCGCGGAGGGCCGCAGCGCCGCGGCCGGCGTCGACGCCTTCCTCACCGGGCGGGACTTCCTGCCCGCCCCGATCGCGCCGACGGACCGGCCGATCGCGTAGAACCCGGCGTCGGCGGAGGTGTCACTGTCGCCACCTCCGCCGGCGCTGTCCCACTTTTCAGCCGAAGTAGTGGCCCTTCTCGATGTCCTCGAGGAGGCCGGGCCGGGTCGGGCGCCAGCCGAGCAGCTCCCGCGTGTGCGCGCTGCGCGCCGGCTGGTCGACCGCCAGGATCCCGCCCAGGAACCCCAGCTCCTCGGCCGGCACCGACGCCGTCGGCAGCTCGAGGTGCCGGCCGATCACCGCGGCGATCTCGCGGATCTCGACGCCTTCGTCGCCCACCGCGTGCAGCACCGAGCCCGCCGGAGCCTCTTCCAGAGCCAGCCGGAACAGGTGCGCGGCGTCGAGGACGTGCACCGCGGGCCAGCGCTGCGTACCGTCACCGACGTACGCCGCTGCCCCCTTCTCGCGGCTGAACTCGACCAGCCGGACGATGAAGCCGTGCCGGTCGCCTTCGCCGTGCACCGAGCGCGGCAGCCGCACCACCGACGAGCGCACCCCGCGACCCGCCATGGCGACGACCGAGCGGGCGATGTCCAGCCGGCCAGCCAGCGGCCCGAAGCCCTCCGGCTCGTCCTGCTCGGCCGACGGCCGCCCGGCCACCACGGGCGTACCCGACGCGGCCACGAACGGCTTCCCCGCCACCGCCGAACCCAGGGCTTCGACGGCACGCGCGTCGGTCTCGATCGACTCGGCGATGCGGGTGAAGTCGTGCCCGAAGGCCAGGTGGACGACGCCGTCGGCGCTCGCGGCGGCGTTCTTCAGGGTGTCGAGGTCGGTCAGGTCGCCGCGGAGCACGTCCGCGCCCATCGCTTCGACCGCGGCCGCCGAAGCGTCCGACCGGGCCAGCCCGACGACCTCGTGCCCCGCGCCGAGCAGCTCGGGGACGACGGCCGAGCCGATCCAGCCCGACGCGCCGGTGACGAATACCCGCATGACAACCTCCGTGACGTGATGACACTTGGTGCCATCACCCTAGCATCGTGATGACACCCGGTGTCATCGCCTAAGCTGGACCGCATGAGCCGCTGGGAGCCGAACACGCGCGAGCGGCTGATGCGCGCCGCGGTGGAGGCGTTCCTCGACCGGGGTTACGAGAGCGTCACCGTCGCCGAGATCACCGAGCGCGCCGGCCTGACCAAGCGCACGTTCTTCCGCCACTACGCGGACAAGCGCGAGGTGCTGTTCGCGGGGCAGGAGATCCTGACGCGGCTCTTCGCCGACTCGATCGCGGCGGCACCCCCGGAGGCGACGCCGATCGAGGCGATCGGCGCGGCGCTGGACGCGACCGGCGAGGTGTTCGGGCCCGAGCGGCGGGAGTGGGCGCGGAAGGTGAAGGTCGTGGTCGCCGGCCACAGCGACCTGCGGGAGCGTGAACTGCTCAAGCGCGCGAAGCTGACGGCCGCGATGGCTGGCGCGTTGCGTGAGCGCGGGGTCGGGGAACCGGCGGCGAGCCTGGCGGCGGAGATCGGCGGTCTCGCTTTCTCGACGGGGTTCGCGCGCTGGGTGGAGCCGTCGAACGAGCGCGGTTTCGGGGAGCTTTCCCGCGCGGCTTTGGCGGAACTGGTGGCGGCGACCGCGTCCCTCGCCTGACGCTCCCGGCCCCGCGCGCGTAGTGAATGACTCATTCATGTCGCCGGACGACATGAATGAGTCATTCACTACATCCGGGCGGCGCGGTCCCGGCAAAGTCGTGGCGGCTTGCCCGGCAGCTTCGCCGACGTCTTGAATGAGTCATTCAGGTCTCCGGAGGTCCTGAATGACTCATTCAAGACACCGCAGGCCCGCCCGGCGCCACTCGCTACGCCCGGAGCCCTGACTCCAGGCCGGGGCGGTCAGCGGTCCAAGAGAGCGCTTCCCAGCGGCGTGAGCGAATGCAGCACCGTATTCCGCTCCCGGTGCGTGATGATCAGCCCCGCCCGCCGCAGCACCGTCGTGTGCTTGCTGACCGCCGACGGCGTGACCCCCAGCCGCGCCGCCAGTTCCGAGGTCGAGCACCCCACCGCCAGGATCGTCAGCGCCGCCGCGCGGGTCGGGCCCAGCAGGTCCGCCAGCGCGTTGCCCGGCGCCTTCGGGGCCG
>NZ_JAAGNB010001011.1:0-11474 GCF_010550475.1 Amycolatopsis sp. SID8362 | reverse complement strand
CGTCGAGCTGCTCGCGGCCACGATCGGCGTCGAGCGGGTGGCTCGCGACCCGGCGGCGGCCGAACGGTTCGTGCGCTACTGCGGCGGGCTGCCGCTGGCCATCCGGATCCTCGCGGTGCGGGCGGCCCAGTTCCCCGACCTGGCGCTCGACGAGTTCGCCGGCTCGCTGGCCGACGACCTGCTCGGCTCGTTCGACCTCGCCGACGGCGAAGGGACGAACATCCGCTCGGTGCTTTCGTACTCCTACCAGGCACTGGAGCCGCAGGCGGCGCGGCTGCTGCGACTGCTCGGCCTGACCACCGGGGCCGACTTCACCGCCCCCGCGGCGGCCGCGCTCGCCGGCCTGGACCTCACGACGGCCCGCGCGGTCCTGGAGACGCTGGCGTCCGCGCACCTGCTCGCCCGGCCGCGCCCGGGCCGCTACCAGTTCCACGACCTGATCCGGGCCTACGCCGGCGAAGTCGCTTCGCAGGTCGATTCGGCTTCGCAGCGAGCCGAGGCTCTGGACCGGCTGCTGAACTGGTACCTGGCGTCGGCCCTCGACGCGTCCCGCCGCATGCGGCCGGAGCGCTACTACCGGCTGCTGGAACTCGACGACCTCGACGGCGGTCTCTCCTTCGGCTCCCACCACGAGGCCCTGGACTGGTTCGTCGAAGAGTCCGGAAATCTCATCGCCGCGGTGCACTTGGCGCGGCACCTCGGCCGCGACGACGTCTGCTGGAAGCTCGCCTGGCTGCTGCAGAGCTACTTCGTGACGCGCTCGCGGCTCGACGACTGGCGTTCGGTGTTCGCGGTGGCGCTCGAAGCGGCGCGGGCCAGTGGGCACCGCCCCGGCGAGGCGGGGATCCTCAGCGGTCTCGGCGTCGTCGACGGCGTCGCCCGGCGGTACGCGGAGTCGCGGCGCTACCTGGAGCAGGTGCTGGCGATCCAGCGCGAGCTGGGTTCGCGGGAGGGCGAGGCGCGGGCGCAGTACAACCTGGCGCTGGCGTCGCACAACCTGGACGAGTACGCCTGGGCGTACGAACACGGCAAGCAGGCCCTGGAGATCGTGCGCGAGCTGGGGATGGGCCAGTTCGAAGCGAGCGTGCTGCGCGCGCTCGGCGACGTCTGCACGTCGATGGGCGACCACGAGCAGGCCTTGCGCCTGGCGGACGCGGCGCTGGCCGTCGTCGGCCCGGACGGCCGCCCGGTCGACACCCGGTTCACCCAGCACACCCGCGGCCTCGCCCTGATCGGCCTCGGCCGGTTCGACGAGGGCATCGCGTGCATCCGCGACTCGATCGCGATGTTCTTCGAGATGGGCGAGCAGTACGAGGCCGCGGACGTCCTGGCCCAGCTGGGCACCATCTATTCGCGCTACGGCGAGGAGGCATTGGCCCGCGAGTGCTGGGTGCGGTCGGTCCGGCTGCTGACGGAACTCGGCCACCCCGACGCGGACGACGTCCGGGCCAAACTGGCGGCACTGGTCAGCGCGGGCGCCTGAAAGCCGTGCGGCGGACCGCCCGCGTGCCGACCCCCAGCGACAGCACGCAAGCCGGTCCGCCTGCCCGACGAGTCAACCGGACCCCGCTCACTGTCCACTCACTGCCCACGCATCCCGAGCAGCTCGGCGAGGCATTCGGCGTTGCGCGGAGCCTCCACTTTGACGTCGTTGTCGAAGTAGACGTGCACGTCCCGCCGCCCGCCGTCGTGCCAGGCCCGGATCTTGTCGGCCCAGGTGCGCAGGGCTTGGTCGGAGTAGCCGCTGACGTAGAGCTCCTCGTCGCCGTGCAGCCGGACGTAGCTGAAGTCCGCGGTCTGTTCTTCCAGGAACGGCCACTTGCCCGCGGTGTCGGCGACGACGAGCGCGATGTCGTGGTCCCGCAGCAGCTGCGTCGCCGCGGGCTGGGCGAAGCTGGGGTGCCGGACTTCGAGCGCGTGCTTGAGTGGTCTGTTGGGGCCGCTTTCGAGGTAGGGATCGCCTTTGAGCTTGTCGTCGTGCTTCTTGCCCAGCTCGGCGGCTTCGGTGGTGGTGCGGGGCAGGAGCGCGAAGAAGTTCGCGAGCCGGTCGGGGTCGAACGCGAGCCGCGGTGGCAGCTGCCAGAGGAACGGGCCCAGCTTCGCGCCGAGGGCGAGGACACCGGAGGCGTAGAAGTTCGCGAGCGCGGTTTCGACGTCGCGGAGCTGCTTCATGTGCGTGATGAAGCGGCCGCCTTTGACGGCGAAGAGGAAGCCCGCGGGCGTCTCGTCGAACCACGCGCGGTACCGCTCGGGTCGCTGGAGCGAGTAGAAGGAGCCGTTGATCTCGACGGCGTTCAGCTGCCGCGAGAGGTATTCGAGCTCCCGCCGTTGCGCGAGCCCGTGCGGGTAGAAAACGCCACGCCAGGGCGGATAGCGCCAACCCGACGTCCCGATCCGGATTTCGGCGATCGCCATCACCGCCTTTCCGTTCCCGCGGAAGGTGATTCCCGTTCGGCGGCGGGTCGAAACCCGGTGCCTGCCGGACTGGTGGGCCGCGGGGTGGGACAGGCGACCTGAGTTTGGGGACGGGCGTCTCAAGGGGCCTTTGAAGCGTTTGCTCATCGCACCGCCGGGGTGGGTTGGGGTCGGGTGGTTGGTTGGTCGGGTTCGGTGTCCGGGGCCGGGGCCGGGGCCGGGGCAAGCGGGCGGCTTGCTTCGCTGGCGGGGGCCTGGCGGCTTTGCCGTGCTCGCCGGACTTGCAGCTCCGCCCGCGCCACCGAGCCGCCCAGCCCGCGCTTTCCCCGCTACGCCCAGGAGAACCTCCAATGCCGAGACTGCACCAACCCCGACGCGTACTCCCGCAGATTCCCCGGCTGCCCAGCGAACGTCGGCAAGCTGAACGCCCGGTGCTCCGCCGCCACCGTCAACGCTCGGGCCTGGTTCCGAGGCGGGGCCGACACCGACAACTCGATCGCGTCGAAGCCCAGCACCACCAGCGTCGCGCCGAAGCGGTCCTCCCAGCTGCGCAGCACCGCTGACAGCTCGGCCACCTGGTCGGTGCACTTGATCATCCCCGTCCAACCCAGCAGTGCCGGGATGTCGGCCGGCCGCTCGGTCTGGACCAGGCCAAGCCGGTGCGGGGCTCGGGTCGCCAGGATCGAGCCCGTGTTGCCCGCTTCCGCCAATGGGTCCGACTTGCGGGGGCTCCGCTTCGCCAGCCCCGGGAAGCGGGCGCCGAACGGGCGGAGGCAGGCGCCGTCGCAGCAGGAGGTGTCCCACCAGCGGGACAGGGCCGCCGCCGGGTCGGCGGACGCCACCCGGTGGCCGGCCGGGGCGAGGCGGCCGCGGTCGTCGATCCAGTCCTCGCCGTTGGCCGCGAAGCGCTGGTCGTGCGGGATCAGCACCGGCCACAGCCCGGACCGCTCGAACTCGGCCACGCAGCCGAGGAAGCGTTCCGGCCGGCTCAAGGGCAGGTCGGACACCCACAGCCGGCCGTGCCACGACCCCGGTGGCAGGGTCTGGACCGGCGGCGCGGGCGTACCGGGGCGGAGCGGTGCGATCGTCATGGACGTCCCCTCGAACTTGTGTTCGGCTACTGCATCTCGAACAGTAGTTCGAGGGTCCGACAATTTCCAGCGTTTGTCCCGCTCATCCGTTCGAGTGAATCCGAAAATCCGCAGGTCAGGGGCCTGACAGGGAAGCAAGTGGCGGAAGTTGCTGCTGTGACGATTCGCTGGGCCGAAGGGGTGGCCGGGCTAGGCTGCTCCCGTGAACGAGGGGGAACTCCTGGCGTGGTGTGTGGTCGCGAACGTGCTCGCCGAGACGACGCACGGTGAAGGCGGCGAAGACGTCCAGCGCGGCCTGAAGCACTTCGCGCCGGGAGCGAAGGTGTGGGTGCTGCCGCCGCAGTGGGGCGATGGCGGGGAAAGCGTGGTCGTCCTCGGGCGGCACCGCGGCCGGGGCCGGGGGCGGCTCGCCCGGCTGGTCGTCGGGCGCCACCACCTCGAGGACTTCCGGGTGCGCGGGGTCTACAGCCCCGCCGTCCTCCGGGACCTGCGTCTGCCGCTGGACGACCGGGCGATGCGCTTGTGCGAGTCCGAGGACGAAGCCCGGCGAACGGCCGAGTGGTGGAACCGGATGCGCGCGGCCCAGTCGGGCGTGCGACGGCCGCAGGCGCGTGGCCGGCTGGTGGAGCTCCTCGCGCTGCTCGCCGAGGCGCGCTCCAACCTGCCATGGGCGGCGGCGGAGCTGGCCGGAGTGGCCGACGGCGTGCTTCGCGACGAGCGCGAAGCCGCCGCGGTCGAGCGGGTCCTGGCGCAGCTGACCACCGGCGGCACCGCCGTCACGGCGGCCGCCGAGGCGAAGGCGCTGCTCGAGAAGCCCGCTTAGAGCGGCCGGAGCAGGTCGTCGGCGTCGACGATGTGGTACGCGTACCCCTGCTCCGCCAGGAACCGCTGCCGGTGCGCCGCGTACTCCGTGTCGACCGTGTCGCGCGAGACGATCGAATAGAAGTGCGCCTGCCTGCCGTCGCCCTTGGGACGCAGCAAGCGGCCGAGGCGCTGGGCTTCCTCCTGCCGCGAGCCGAACGTGCCCGAGATCTGGATCGCCACCGACGCCTCGGGCAGGTCGATCGAGAAGTTCGCGACCTTCGACACCACGAGCGTCCGGATCTCGCCGCGGCGGAACTTGTCGAACAGCTCCTCGCGCTCCTTGTTGCGGGTCGCGCCCTGGATGACCGGCGCGTCGAGCTCGTCGCCGAGCATCTCCAGCTGGTCGAGGTACGCGCCGATCACCAGCGTCGGCTCGCCGGCGTGCTTCGCCACGATCGACTTGATCACGGGGGTCTTGGTCAGCGCCGTCGAGGCCAGCTTGTAGCGCTCGTCGGCCTCGGCCGTCGCGTACTCGAGGCGTTCGGCGTCGGTCAGCGTCACGCGGACTTCGGTGCACTCCGCCGGCGCGATCCAGCCCTGCGCCTCGATGTCGCGCCACGGCACGTCGTAGCGCTTCGGCCCGATCAGCGAGAAGACGTCGCCCTCGCGGCCGTCCTCGCGCACCAGCGTCGCGGTCAGGCCGAGGCGTCGCCGGGACTGCAGGTCGGCCGTCATCCGGAACACCGGGGCGGGCAGCAGGTGGACCTCGTCGTAGACGACCAGGCCCCAGTCGCGCGAGTCGAACAGCTCCAGGTGCTTGTACTCGCCCTTGGTCTTGCGGGTGATCACCTGGTAGGTCGCGATGGTGACCGGCCGGATCTCCTTCTTCTCGCCGGAGTACTCGCCGATCTCTTCCTCGGTCAGCGACGTCCGCGCGATCAGCTCGCGCTTCCACTGCCGGCCGGCGACCGTGTTGGTCACCAGGATCAGCGTCGTCGCCGCCGCCTTCGCCATGGCCGCCGCGCCGACCATCGTCTTGCCCGCGCCGCACGGCAGCACGACGACGCCGGAGCCGCCCGCCCAGAACGCCTCCGCGGCCTGGCGCTGGTAGTCGCGCAGCTGCCAGTCCGTTTCGTCGAGCGCGATCGGGTGCGCCTCGCCGTCGACGTACCCGGCGAGGTCCTCGGCAGGCCAGCCGACCTTCAGCAGCGCCTGCTTGAGCCGCCCGCGTTCGGACGGGTGCACGACGACGGTGTCGTCGTCGATCCGCGCCCCGAGCATCGGGCTGATCTTCTTGTTCCGGATCACCTCGGCCAGCACCGCGCGGTCGGTGGTCGACATGACCAGCCCGTGCGCCGGGTGGTTGGCGATCTGCAGCCTGCCGAACCGGCCCATCACGTCGACGACGTCGATCAGCAGCGGCTGCGGCACCGGGAAGCGCGAGTACGTCGTCAGCGCGTCGACGACCTGCTCGGCGTCGTGGCCGGCCGCGCGCGCGTTCCACAAGGCCAGCGGCGTGATCCGGTAGGTGTGCACGTGTTCCGGCGCCCGTTCGAGCTCGGCGAACGGCGCGATGGAGATCCGCGCGTCGTCGGCCTGGGGGTGGTCGACCTCCAGGAGCACGGTCTTGTCGGACTGGACGATCAGCGGGCCATCAGTCACAACTACTGTTATACGTGCCTCGCTCGCGGCCGGCGTCGATGGGACGAGGTGCCGAGGGGATCACTGGAGGGCACGTTGACCACACCACCGTCCGACGACAACCCGTTCCGGACGCCCGACTACGCGGCGCAGTACCCGCCGATGGCGCCGGTTCCGGGGCAGCCCGCCATCCCGCACTGGTTCACCGTGAAGGTGCGGATCACGCTCGCGGCCTGCGTCGTGCTGGCGCTGGCCCTCGGCTCGCTGGCCGCGCTGGGCCTCAACTCGCTCGGCGGCAGCGGCACGCCGTCGGACGGCGACTGCCTGTACCTGACGCGCGAGAGCGGCGACCGGACCGCCTACCACCGCGTCGGCTGCGGCTCCGACAGCGCGACCTACAAGGTCGACAGGGTCTACAGCGGGTCCTCGAGCTGTCCCTCCAACGGTTACGTGCGGTTCAAGACCACGACGGGCTCCGGCTCCGGGCGGACGCTCTGCCTCGCCCTGAACGTCCGCACCGGTGACTGCCTCCGCGACATCGACGACGACGTCAAGGTCACCAAGGTGAGCTGCGCCGACCCGGCGGCGACGGAACGCGTCCAGGTCCTCACCGGTTCCCGCGACCGCACCGACTGCGAAGACGCCGACGAGATCCGGGTCTACACCGGTCCGCCGATTCGCCTGGTGTGCCTGGCGCCGGCGGGCGAGAACATCTAGCCGAACCAGCGGCCCAGCTCGGCGGGGTCGACGGCGTACCCGTCCGGGCGGACCAGCAGGAGCCGGCCGCGGTACTCGGCGTCGCCGGTGCTCGCGCGCACCCGGCGCACCTGCTCGGTGAAGCCGGCCGGGACCGGGTGGTCGCCGAGGTCGAGCAGCAGGCCGCGGCCGTCCCGCAGCAACGCCGAAAGCCGCGCCGGGCCGTCCGCCGTCGTCAGGTCGAGGTCCGGGACCCGGTGCGCGCCCGGGTAGCCGAGGCCGAGGCCCGACAGCAGGCCGCTGAAGTACCGGTTGCCGTCCGGCGTGCGCATCAGGTCGACGACGATCTCGCGCAGCGCCTCGACGTTCTCGCTCCGCTCCGGCGCGGTGAACACCCGCTGGGCCGCCGTGTGCCGCAGCACGCGCCCGGCCGCCGGGTGGCGCTCGGCGTGGTAGGTGTCCAGCAGCCCGGACGGCGCCGTGCCGCGGACGGTCGCGGCCAGCTTCCAGCCGAGGTTCATCGCGTCCTGCACCCCGAGGTTGAGGCCCTGCCCGCCGAGCGGCGGGTGGATGTGCGCGGCGTCGCCGGCGAACAGCACCCGGCCGTGCCGGTAGCGCTCCAGCTGCCGCGTCGCGTCGTTGAACCGCGAAGCGCCGTACAGCTCGCCCAGGCGCGTCTCGGCGCCGTACAGGGCCGTGAGTGCTTCGGTCACTTCGGCGTCCGACACCGGCGCGTCGCGGCCGGGCTGCCGCGTGGCCGAGCCGAAGACGAACCGGTGGCCGCCGTCGCCGAGCGGGGTGAGCATCGCCCAGTAGCCGTTCGCCTGCCGGGTGACCTCGCTGAAGTGCGTGGCGCGGGCCGGGACGAGCGCGGACGCCGCGGCGAGCCGGACGTGCGCCAGCGTCGCGACGTAGGTCTCGGTGCGGCCGGGGAACGGCACGCCCAGCAGCCGCCGGACGGTGCTGTGCGCGCCGTCGCAAGCCACCAGCCAGCGGGCCCGGCGGCCATCGACCGTGACACTGTCGCCGTCGGCCTCGACGGCGGTCACGTCGTGGCCGCGTTCGACGACCGCGCCGTGCTCGACGGCGTGCTCGGCCAGCATCGCCTCGACGTCGTCCTGGGTGCGGTTGAGCACGCGGGGGTGGCGGGTCCGCCAGACGCTGTGGTCCAGCGGCACCGGGAGGCCGGCGAAGTGCCCGCTGGGGCCGTCGGTCTCGGGGCCGGCGGGATCGAGGCCGCGGAGTTCGAGCAGCTCGGCGGTCCGGGGCTGGAGCCCGACCGGCCGCGGGAGGCCGGGGCCGTCGCGGCGGTCGAGGACGGTCACCTCGACGCCGCCGATGGCGAGTTCGGCGGCGAGCGCCAGCCCGGTGGGGCCGGCTCCGGCGATCAGGACGTCGGTCATCACGCACTCCTCAAGTAGACTGAGTGCAAAAGTAGACCAAGTGCAAGTTTGAGGACAGCTATTTGGTCGTGAGGGGCACCTGCATGCGTCGTTGATGTCTTCCCGGCGCCGCGGGATGTCGTGAAAGGGTCATTCATGTCGTCTGGTGAGGTGAACGACTCGTTCATGTCGTTGCCGCACCGCTGACGTCCCGCGCGCGGAAGCTAATAACCGGACCGGTCGGGCAGCAGGGCTTGGACGTCGAGGCGGTTCGCGAGCAGGCCCGAGTTGTGCATCAGGTCGGCCACCCGCTGCAGCCGGATGCCGTTGAGCGAGGCCGGGTACGAGCCGAGGGAGATGAGCGCGGCCGTCGTCGAGTCGATGTCGGAGAACTTCGGGAGCGCGTCGCGGACCACCGCCGGGTCGGTCGCGCTCTGCTGGGCCGCGCCCAGTGCCGTCCGGAACGCCGCCAGCGTGCGGGGGTTGGCCTGCGCGAACGGCTTGGCGGAGGCGTAGCCGGACAGCGGGAAGTCGAGCGTCGAACCGCGCGCGCCGTCGGCCAGGATGTGCGCGCCCAGGTCCTTCTCGGCGCGGGTGATGTACGGCTCGACCATCAGCGCCGCGTCCGCGTCGCCTGCCTGCAGCGCCTGGGGCATCCCGTCGAACGCCACCTGCCGGAACTTGATCTTCGCCCCGTCGACGCCCGCCGTCACCAGCACCGACCGCGCGACGAGCGCGCCGATGTCGTCGAGCATGTTGACCGCGATCTCGGGCGACTTCTTCGCCGTCGGCACGGTGTAGTCGGAACCGGGCAGGGTCACCAGCGCCATCGTGTTGGGGCCGGACGTGTACGCCTCGCCCTGCAGCTGCAACGCCGAGCCGCCGGCCGCCGCGCGGAACATCGCGATGTCGGAAGCGAAGGTGACGTCGAGGTCGCCCGCGGCCACCTTGGCGAGGCCGTCGTCGGCGCCGAGTTCCACCAGCTGGACGTTCAGCCCGGACGCGCCGAACTTCCCGCTCGCCACGGCGATCCGCAGCGGGGCCGTGTCGATGGCGTTGCCCACACCGACGCGCAGGGTGCTCCGTTCCAGTGGCGGTGGGGCCGCCGGGGTGCCCGAAGAGAACACGCTGCACCCGGCGGTCGCCAGGAGCGCCGCCACCAGCGGAATCGTCCGTCCGCGTCTGATCATGAACCTTCACCTACCGCGAGAATCTGGTTCTCGTGCTGGATCGTATGGTCCGCGCCCCATACGATCGCGGGCAGGGCCGGATCGCGCCAGCGCGGCTTTCGGATCTTCACGGTGCGGGCTACCGTTCAGTAGGTTCGAGTGTTGTCAGATCCGCGGGTTCCCGCCCGCGGCGGAAAAGGAAACCAGGTGACCCGTCGCGACAAGCGTCCCCGCAAGGGCGGCGACGCGGCGGATCCGCGTCCGGCCGGTGGCCGCTGGCGGTTGCGGAACTGGCGCCTCGGCACGAAGCTCTTCGCCGTCCTGCTGATCCCGGCGCTCGCCGTGATCGCGCTCGTCGGCCTGCGGATCAGCTCGGACCTGCGTGACGCGCAGCAGCTCGCCGAGTTCGCCACCCGCGGCCGCGTCGACAGCACCGTCGCCGAAGCCGTCCACGAACTGCAGCGCGAGCGCGACCTCACCGTCCGGTTCGTCGCCCAGAACCGGCAGGGCGACACCGCCGAACTCACCGCCCAGCGCAACCGGGTCGACCAGGCCATCGGCACCTTCGAACGGACGCTCGCCGACAGCAAGCCGCGGCTCGACGCGAAGGCCGCGGACAGCCTGCAGCAGACCGACGACCGGCTGCGCGTGCTCGGCGGCCTCCGGTTTTCCGCGGAACACTCGGCGTTCCCCGCGGACGCCGTCCTGCGCTCCTACAGCGAGCTGATCTCCGGCCTGCTCGACATCAGCGACTCGGCCGCCGCCGACGTCTCCGACCCGGAGCTCGCGCGGCTGCGGCTGGCGGGCAACGCGCTGGCCCGCATCAAGGACCAGATGTCGGTCAAGCGGGCGGTGCTGGGCGAGGCGCTCGCGGTGGGCACGCTCGACCGCGACCGCACGCGCGCACTGCTCGGCGCGGAAGCCGAGCTGGCTGCCGCGCGCAACGACTACCGCACCTTCGCGACGCCCGACCAGCAGCGGATGTTCGACGACACGGTGATCGGCCTCGTCGTCGACATCGGCAACGACATGGTCGAATCCGCGCTCACCCGCACCGAAAACAACCAGAACCTCTCGGGTCTCGACCCGAACCAGTGGGACACCTCGGCGACCCACACGGTGAACCTCACCCACCAGGTGCAGCAGGCGCTGCTGGTCCAGTTGCAGGAACGCACCGACGCGCTGGCGGCGCAGGCGCGCACGGCGGCGCTCTGGGACGGCGGCGTCGTGCTCGGCGTCCTCCTCGTCGCGGGCGTGCTGTCGGTGGTCATCGCGCGGTCCCTGTTGCGCCCCTTGCGGATCCTGCGCCGGACGGCGCTCGAAGTCGCGGAGCACCGGCTGCCCGCGGCCGTGCAGAACCTGCTCACCGACCCCGAGCCCGCACCGGAGAACCTGCGGAAACGGCTCGCGGTCGCGCCCGTGCCGGTGTTCACCCGCGAAGAGGTCGGCCAGGTGGCGCGGGCGTTCGACGCGGTGCACGGCGAGGCCGTCCGGCTCGCCGGCGAACAGGCGATGCTGCGAGAGAACGTCAACGCGATGTTCGTCAACCTTTCGCAGCGGAGCCAGGACCTCGTCGAGCGGCAGCTGTCGGTGCTCGACCGGATGGAGGCCGACGAGCAGGACCCGGACACCCTCGCCGGGCTGTTCGAGCTCGACCACCTCGCCACCCGGATGCGGCGCAACAGCGAGAACCTGCTGGTGCTCTCCGGCCACGACTCCGCGCGCGAGGACGCCGGCGCCGTCTCGGCCGACGAGATCGTCGGCGCCGCGCTCTCGGAGGTCGAGCACTACCAGCGGATCGAACTCGGCCCGGCGCCGCAGATCGCGGTGCGCGGCGAAGCCGTCAACGACCTCGTGCACGTCGTTTCGGAGCTGCTGGAGAACGCCACCCGCTACTCCGGCGACGAGACGGTCACCGTGTCCAGCGCCGAAACCCACGACGGCGACTGGCAGATCGAGATCGTCGACCACGGCGCCGGCATGCCGCAGGCGGAGATCGACCGCACCAACGTGCGGCTCGCGCACCCGCCGGACGTCGACGTCGAGGTGTCGCGCCGGATGGGGCTGTTCGTGGTGGCGACCCTGGCCACCCGGCACCACATCGACGTCAAGCTGAGCGCGGGCGCGGAGTCCGGGCTGGTCGCGACGGTGCTGGTGCCGTCGGCGCTGATCGCCGAGCTGCCGCCGATGCCGGCGCCGCCCCCGCCCGCCGAGCCTGCCGCGCAACCGGAGCCCGAACTGCTGGCGCCGCTCGCCCCGCTGACGCCGCCGGAACC
>NZ_JAAGNB010000970.1:0-20267 GCF_010550475.1 Amycolatopsis sp. SID8362 | reverse complement strand
TTCGCGCGGGCCGCGGCCGCCTGCCACCCGGTTGCGGGCCACCGCGACGAGGTCGCCGAGCACCGCGCTCGCGGTCGGTGCGCCGCCCGCGCCCTGGCCGTAGAACATCAGCTCGCCCGCCGCGTCCGCCTCGACGTAGACGGCGTTGAACGCGCCGCCGACGCCCGCCAGCTGGTGGCTGCGCGGGATCATCACCGGGTGCACGCGGGCCGAGACGGACTCGACGCCGTCGTCGTCGGTGACGCGCTCGCAGATGGCCAGCAGCTTGACCGTGCGGCCGAGCCCCCGGGCCGCCGCGAGGTCGGAGGCGGTGACGTCGGCGATGCCTTCGCGGTGCACGTCCGACGCCGTCACGCGGGTGTGGAACGCCAGCGACGCGAGGATCGCGGCCTTCGACGCGGCGTCGTAGCCGTCGACGTCGGCGGTCGGGTCGGCCTCGGCGTACCCGAGCCGGCTGGCCTCGTCGAGCGTCTCTGCGTAACCGGCGCCGGTGGAGTCCATCGCGGACAGGATGTAGTTCGTGGTGCCGTTGACGATGCCCATCACCCGCGTGATGCGGTCGCCGGCCAGCGATTCGCGCAGCGGCCGCAGCAGCGGGATGGCGCCGGCCACCGCGGCCTCGAAGTAGAGGTCGGCGCCCGCCGCGTCGGCGGCCTCGAACAGGTCGGCCGAGTGCTCGGCGAGCAGCGCCTTGTTCGCCGTGACCACGGACTTCCCGGCCTTCAGCGCCGCCAGCAGCCAGCCGCGCACCGGCTCGATCCCGCCGACCAGCTCGACCACGACGTCGACGTCGTCGCTGGTCACGAGCTTCTCGGCGTCCGCGGTCAGCAGCTCCGGCGGCAGCTCGGGGTGCTTGTCCGGGCGGCGCACGGCGATGCCGGCCAGTTCGACCGGCGCGCCCGCCCGCGCCGCCAGCTCGCCGGCCTGCTCGGTGAGCAGCCGGGCGACCTCGCCGCCGACCGTCCCGCAGCCGAGCAGGGCGACGCGGATGGCCGGGCGTTCCTCAGGGGCAGCCACTGTGTTCAGACCTCCAGGCGGAGCATGTCGTCGGTCGTCTCCCGCCGCAGCAGCAGCCGGGAGCTGCCGTTGCGCACCGCGACCACGGCCGGGCGCGGCTGCCGGTTGTAGCTGCTCGCCATGGAGTAGCAGTAGGCGCCGGTCGCCGCGACCGCCAGCAGGTCGCCGGGAGCCAGGGTGTCGGGCAGCCAGCAGTCTCGTACGACGATGTCGCCGGACTCACAGTGTTTTCCCACGACCCGGGACAGCACGGCCTGCACCGGCTGCTCGTTGTCGCCCGCGGACCGGGACACCACCCGGACGTCGTACACCGCGTCGTAGAGGGCGGTCCGGATGTTGTCGCTCATCCCGCCGTCGACGCTGACGTACCGCCGCGCGGACTCGTCGCCGAGCGAGACGTCCTTGATGGTGCCGACCTCGTACAGCGTGATCGTGCCCGGACCGGCGATCGCGCGGCCCGGCTCGCCCGCGATGCGCGGCACCGGCAGGCCCGCGTACGCGCATTCCTTGCGGACGATCTCGCGGATCTGCGTGATCATCTGCGCCGGCGGCGGCGGGTTGTCCTTCTCGGTGTAGGCGATGCCGAACCCGCCGCCGAGGTCGACCAGGCTCAGCTGGTCGAGCAGCTCGGCGCCGTGCTCCTTGGCCAGGTCGGCGAGCAGCCCGACGACGCGGCGGGCGGCCACCTCGAAGCCGTCGGCGTCGAAGATCTGCGAACCGATGTGGCTGTGCAGGCCGACGAGCTTGAGCGAGGACGCGTTGAGCACCCGGCGGACCGCCTCGGCGGCGTCGCCCGACGCCAGGGAGAACCCGAACTTCTGGTCCTCGTGCGCGGTCGCGATGAACTCGTGGGTGTGCGCCTCGACGCCGACGGTCACCCGGATCAGCACCGGCTGCACGACGTCGTGGCGCGCGGCGATGTCGCTCAGCCGCGCGATCTCGTAGTAGGAGTCGAGCACGACCGTGCCGACGCCCGCGACGACCGCGGCTTCCAGCTCCGCGGGCGACTTGTTGTTGCCGTGGAAGGTGATCCGCTCGGCCGGGAAGTTCGCGCGCTGCGCCACGGCCAGCTCGCCGCCGCTGCAGACGTCCAGGCTCAGCCCCTGCTCGGCCACCCAGCGGGCGATCTCGATGGAGAGGAACGCCTTGGACGCGTAGTGCACGAGCGAGGGGTCGTCGAACGCCTCGGCGTAGTCCGCGCACCGGGACTTGAAGTCGGCTTCGTCGACGACGAACAGCGGCGTGCCGTGCTGCTCGGCCAGCTCGCGGACGTCGACGCCGGCGATCCGGACGACGCCGTCGGCGGCGCGGAAGGTGTTGCGCGGCCACACTTTCGCGGGCAGCTTGTCGAGCTCTTCGACCCCGGACGGCTGGAGCCCGGAGGTGTCGGCGTGGGGGTAGACGTCGGCGTGCCTGGGGCCCGCGGGGTGCGCCATTTCTTACATCCGTTCCGGAGCGGAGACACCGAGGAGGGCGAGGCCGTTCGCCAGCACCTGGCGGGCGGCCTCGCACAGCGCGAGCCGGGCGTACGTCAGAGGGGTCGCCTCTTCGTCGCCCATGGGCAGCACGCGGCCCACGGTGTAGAACTTGTGGTAGGCGCCCGCGAGTTCTTCGAGGTAGCGCGCGATCCGGTGCGGCTCCCGCATTTCGGCGGCGCGGCGCACGGTTTCCGGGAACTCGCCGATGGTGCGGATCAGGTCGCCCTCGGCGGGCAGGGTGAGCAGTCCGAAGTCGACGTCCGAAGTGGACTTGAGGCCGAGATCGGCGGCGTTGCGCTGCAGGGACGCCAGCCGCGCGTGCGCGTACTGGACGTAGTAGACCGGGTTGTCGTTGGAGTGCTTGCGCAGCAGGTCCAGGTCGACGTCCAAAGTGGAGTCCACCGAGTAGCGGATCAGCTCGTAGCGGGCCGGGTCGACGCCGACGGCCTCGACGAGGTCCTCCATGGTGATCACGGTGCCCGCGCGCTTGGACATCCGGACCGGCTTGCCGTCGCTGACCAGGTTGACCATCTGGCCGATCAGCACCTCGACCGTGGCCGGGTCGTCGCCGAACGCCGCCGCGGCGGCCTTGAGCCGGGCGATGTAGCCGTGGTGGTCCGCGCCGAGCATGTAGATGCACAGGTCGAAGCCGCGGTTGCGCTTGTCCTTGAAGTAGGCCAGGTCACCGGCGATGTAGGCCGGGTTGCCGTCTTGCTTGATGACGACGCGGTCCTTGTCGTCGCCGTACTCCTTCGACTTCAGCCACCAGGCGCCCTCGTCGAAGTAGAGGTTCCCCGAGTCCTTCAGCTCCTGGACGGCCGCGTCGACCGCGCCCGACTCGTGCAGCGAGTTCTCGTGGAAGTAGACGTCGAAGTCGGTGCCGAACTCGTGCAGGCTCTGCTTGATCTCGCCGAACATCAGCTCGATGCCGATCCGGCGGAACGTCTCGTGCCGCTGCTCCTCGGGCAGCGAGAGCGCGCTCGGCTCGGCCTTGATGACCTCGGCGGCGATGTCGTTGATGTAGCCGCCCGCGTAGCCGTCCTCCGGCGCGGGCTCGCCCTTCGCGGCGGCGATCAGGGACCGGACGAACCGGTCGATCTGGGCACCGGCGTCGTTGAAGTAGTACTCGCGGGTGACCTCGCCGCCCTGCGCGCCCAGCACCCGGCCCAGCGCGTCGCCGACCGCGGCCCAGCGGGTGCCGCCGAGGTGGATCGGGCCGGTCGGGTTCGCCGAGACGAACTCCAGGTTGATCCTGGTCCCCGCCAGCGCGTCCCCGCGGCCGTACGCGGCGCCTGCGTCGAGCACCTGGCGCACGATGTCGCCCTGCGCGGCGGCGGCGAGCCGGAAGTTGAGGAAGCCGGGGCCGGCCACCTCGGCCGAGGCGACGCCGTCGTCCGCCGAGACCGCCTCGGCCAGCGCCTCGGCGAAGTCACGAGGCTTCAGCCCGGCCTTCTTGGCCACCTGGAGGGCGATGTTCGTCGCGTAATCGCCGTGTTCGGGGTTGCGCGGGCGTTCGATGGTCACCTGCTCCGGCAGCACGGCGTCGTCGATGCCGCGTGCGGCGAGCACCTGCACGGCGGAGCTGCGGACCAGGTCGGCGAGAGCGGCGGGAGTCACCTGCCGAATTCTAGGTGTGCCCAGGTCGGGGCCTTTCATCGGTCTCGGCCATGTCACGGTCGGCGTCCGCGTGAGGCGTTAACGGTGATCAGACGCGTGGTCTCTACACTGGCCCGGGCGGGAATCCGTCCGCAGCCACCAGAGGGAGAACGCGGGAGCCATGGCGAACGGGACAACTCGGAAAAAGGGTTCGGCGGTGAAGGCGGCCCGCGGTTCCGTGGTGAGCAAGAAGGGCACGCCCTGGGGCACGATCATCGCCGTCGTGGCCATCGTCGCACTGGCCGGCGCCGTGATCACCTACTACATGGTGGCGTCCGCGCCGAAGCGCGAGCAGTCCGGCCGCGAGGCGGCCGCCGCTTCGTTCGCGCCGACGGCGTCCGACCCGGACCCCTCCAAGCGCATCCCCGGCGTGGTGACCGCGAACTACACCGGCAGCGTGCACGTGCTCCCGACCGAGCGCGTCGCCTACGACAAGACCCCGCCGTTCGGCGGCCCGCACGACGGGTACTGGGCCACCTGCACCGGCAAGGTGTACCCGAACGCCGTCCGCACCGAGAACATGGTGCACGCCCTCGAGCACGGCGCCGTCTGGATCGCCTACAACCCGCAGCAGGTCACCGGCGACGCGCTGAACCTGCTCAAGGTCCGCGTCGAGGGCAAGCCGTACACGATGATGTCGCCGTACCCGGGCCTGGACAAGCCGATCTCGCTGCAGTCCTGGGGCCACCAGCTGAAGCTGGACAAGGCCGACGACGCGCGCATCGACGAGTTCATCGCGGCGCTGCGGAGCAACCCGAACGGCGTCTACCCCGAGGTCGGCGCGTCCTGCGACGCGCTCGGCGCGGGCCAGTTCGACCCGGACAACCCGCCGCCGTTCGACCCGTCGAAGCCGGGCCCGGACGCCAAGCCGATGGACTACAAGGGCACGCCGAACGCGCAGACCGACCAGAACGGCGGCATGAGCCAGCAGCCGTCCGCACCCGCGTCGGGCACGCCCACCAAGTGAGTTCCGAAGAACAGCCCACGTGGTCGCGCTGGGTGATCATCGGCGGGACGCTGCTCGCGGTCCTGCTGATCGGCGCGACCGCGGGCATGTTCCTGACCCGCGCGATCGACGACGCCCCGGCTGCCACCCCGGCAGCCGGGTCCGTCGAGGTCGGCTTCGCCCAGGACATGTCGACGCACCACCTCCAGGCCGTCACGATGGCCGGCTGGGCCCGCGACCACTCGACCGACCCGGAGATCCGCCAGCTCGCGTTCGACATCGAGCGCACCCAGCTGGAGCAGGTCGGCCGCATGAAGGGCTGGCTCATGCTGTGGGACCAGCCCGAGCAGCCGATCGGCGCGCCGATGAAGTGGATGACGGAGCCCATGCAGGGCCACGACGGCATGGCGATGGGCACGGGGTCGGTCAACCCCGGCGCCGGCCCGCTGATGCCGGGCATGGCGACCGAGGCCGAGCTGGCCAAGCTGCGCTCGCTGTCGGGCAAGCAGCTGGACGTGTTCTTCCTCCAGCTGATGCTCCGCCACCACCAGGGCGGCACGGAGATGGCCCAGTACGCGACGGCCCATTCGAACCTGACGGCGTTGCAGGCGCTGGTGCGGAGCATCTTGACTTCGCAGGGGGCCGAGATGGACCAGATGAAGCTGATGCTGTCGGCCCGGGGCGCGCAGCCGCTCCCCTGACTCAGCTCCGCCGGGCCACCAGCGCGAGCGGCGTGAGCGCGAGCACCGCCGCGACGCCGGCCACGAGCGCGTACCCGCCCAGCCCGAACAGGCCGCCGGCGATGATGCCGCCGAGCCCGGAGGCACTCCACACCAGCGCGTCGATGACCCCCTGCAGCTGGGTGCGCTCGTCGTCGGCGAGGCTGCGGCTCAGCAGGGCGCTCGACCCGACGAACACCAGGTTCCAGCCGTAGCCCAGCAGGAACAGCGCCAGCGGCAGCCCGGCGGTGTGCGACGTCGGCGCGGCGATCACCGTCACCGCGGCGAGCACCAGCACGCCGACGCCCGCGGTGATCGTGGCCCGCCCGCCGATCCGGTCGGCGATCTTCCCGGACAGCGGGGCCAGCGCGAACATACCGATCATGTGCGCGCTGAGGACGTAGCCGACGACCTCGAGGCCGTGCCCCTGCCGGTGCAGCTGCAGCGGCGTCATCGTCATGACGGTCACCATGGTCACGTGCGCCGCGGTCATCGACACCAGCGGAACCAGCACGACCCGCCGCTTCAACGCGGCGGCCACTCGGGCGAGCGTCAGCGGCGGGCGCTTCGGGCCCTGGGCGGGGAAGGCCGTCTTCGGCATGGTCGCGCTGGCCAGCAGCGCGATGGTGCACAGCAGCGCCGCGAAGCCGATCGCGCCGGAGGTGCTCGGCAGCCCGAAGAACCCCGCGGTGGCGGCGGCCGGCTCGAGCAGCGCGGGCCCGGCGATCGCGCCGATGGTGCCCGCCCAGACGATGATGGAGAGCGCGAACCCCTTGCGGTTGTCCGGGTACAGCTCGGCGGCGGTGTACCGGACCAGCCCCGCGGCGCCGTTCCCGATCCCGAGCATGGCGAGGCCGGGCAGCAGGAGCAGAAGATTGGCGAACACCCCGCCGAGGAATGCGACGAGCCCGCCGAACGCGGCCACGCCGTAAACCAGTTTCAGCGAGGTCCGCGCGCCCTTTTTCCCGATGAGCACCCCGAGGTAGAGCGCCCCGAACGCGGTACCGGCGACGACCGCCGCGTTGGGAATGCCGCTCCACCCGTCCCCGTGCGCATCGGAGGCGATCAGGGTGCTGACCGTCGTCGCACCGGTGACCGCGGTGTTCAACGCCGCGGCGCCGGTGAACAGCACCCCCATCGCACGCGTTCTGACCGTCGTGGTCTTCGTCACGATTTCCGTCATGGACCGACGGTAGTACCGCCATTAGGCCGAGCTATTCCTCATTCTTGCGCGATTACTCCTGGGTCTTGCATTCCGGGGAATCGGTGATCAAGCAGACTGCGGATTCCGCTGCGAGGACGGTTTCCGGCAACGACGTGCGCACTGTGCGGAGTGCTCCGGAGCTCCTGTGATCAGCGGCGGAGGTGCGAACCGGCGCTCGTCCGGCTGGCGGCTGCGACACCTGCCACGACCAGAAGATTCCGTGGGAAGGCGCTGGAAACGGATGCCCGTGCCTGGCCGGACTTGATCGAAGCCAGCCGGAGAACGGGAAGATCGCTTCGAGCGTGAATTCGCTGGTGAGAAGCGGTTTCTCCCGCCGCGTAGAGGTGCCCTCGGCAAGATTCGGACCTGCGACACCTGCCTCCGGAGGGCAGGTGTCATTCAGAAGTCCGCCACTACCAGGAAAGCTCCTGGCAACGACGTGCGCACTGCGGCGCCTCCACCTGCAAGGTGGCGTGCTCGATCGCGTACCGCGACGCGAGCAGGTTCTGCGCCTCGGTCAGCACGTCCGACTGCCGCGCTGGCGGCGCGAGCGTCAGGTGCGCCGAAGCCACCTCCATGCCCGAGGTCAACGTCCAGATGTGCAGGTCGTGCACGTCGGCGACGCCCGGCAGCGCGGCGAGTTCGGCGTTGATCGCGCCGACGTCGACGCCCTGCGGTGCGTGCTGGAAGAGGATGCGCAGCGCCCGGCGGGCCAGCACCCACGTGCGCGGCAGCACGAACAGGCCGATCGCCACACCGATGATCGGGTCCGCGTAGCGCCAGCCAGTAAGGAGCGTCAAAGCGCCGCTGATCAGGACGCCGACCGAGCCGATCAGGTCCGCGACCACTTCGAGGTACGCGCCGCGGACGTTGAGGCTCTCCTTCGCGCCCGCGCGAAGCACCGTGAACGACACCACGTTGGCCACCAGGCCGGCCGCCGCGGCGAGGAGGACGGGGAGGCCGGGGACCGCGGGCGGGTCGCCGATGCGGCCGACGGCCTCGAAGACGACGTAACCCGCGACGCCGAAGAGCAGGATCGCGTTGCCGAGCGCCGCCAGCACCTCCGCGCGGTAGAGGCCGAAGGTGCGGCTGACCGTGGGGCCGCTGCGGCGCGCCAGGATGATCGCGGCCAGTGCCATGCCGACGCCGAGGACGTCGGTGAACATGTGCGCCGCGTCCGAGATCAGGGCCAGTGAGCCGGTCGCGAAGCCGACGGCGAACTCGAGCACCATGAAGCCGGCGCCAATGGCCAGGGCGATGCTCAGGCTGCGCACGTACCGGCCCGACGCGCTCGCCGGCGCGATCGCGTGCCCGTGGCCGTGTCCCTGCCCCATACCGCCTCCGTTCCCGGTTCACCGTCGCCGCAAACATATAGTGAGATGCGCATATGTGCAACAGAGGGCAGCCTAAGTTCACCCACCCGGAAAGCTACCCCGGCGGACGGTCACGACCAATCCACCAGGCGGGGTTTCCCGCCTGGTGGATCCGTCACGCTTCGCGAACCAGCCGGAAGAACCCGCGAACCTGCTCGACGAACAGCCGCGGCTGCTCGAGCGCGGCGAAGTGCCCACCGACGGGCAGCTCCTCGAACCAGCGCAGGTCGGTGTAGCGCCGCTCGGCCTGCCGCCGCGACGGCCGGACGATCTCCTTCGGGAACACCGAAACCCCGGCCGGAACGTCCACCGTGGACCGGTCGGTTTCGCTGTTCTCCCAGTACATCCGCGCCGAGGAGGCCGCCGTCGCGGTGAACCAGTAGACGGAGATGTCGTCGAGGATCTTCTGCCGGTCGACGGCGTCCTCGAGGTGCCCCTTGTGGTCGGTCCAGGCCCAGAACTTCTCGGCGATCCAGGCTGCCTGCCCGGCGGGCGAGTCGGTGAGCCCGTAGCCGAGCGTCTGCGGCCGCGTGCCCTGCTCGGCGGAGTAGCCGCTCCCGGTCCGCCGGAACTCCTGCAGGTCGGCCAGCGCCCGTTGTTCGGAAGCCGTCAGCTCGCCCTCGTCCAGCCGCACGGGCGCGAAGTTCACGTGCACCCCGGCCACGCGCTCGGGCGCGACCTTGGCGAGCGCGTTGGTGATGGCGGCACCCCAGTCGCCGCCCTGGGCGCCGTAGCGGTCGTAGCCGAGCGACACCATCAGCTCGTCCCACAGCGCGGCGACGCGCGGAATCTTCAACGCGGGCTTGTCGCTCCACCCGAACCCGGGCAGCGACGGCACGACCACGTGGAACGCGTCGGCCGGATCACCCCCGTGCGCCCCGGGGTCGGTGAGCGGCCCGACGACGTCGAGGAACTCCAGCACGGACCCGGGCCACCCGTGGGTGAGCACCAGCGGCAGCGCGTCCGGCTGCTCGGAACGGACGTGCAGGAAGTGCACCCCGACCCCGTCGACGGTGGCCCGGAACTGCGGAAAGTCGTTCAGCCGCCGCGCGAACCCGAAGTCGTACTCCTCACCCCAGTCCCGGCAGAGCTCCTTGACGTACGCCAGCGGCACCCCCTGCGACCAGTCACCCACGGTTTCGGCCTCGGGCCACCGAGTCCGCCGCAACCGCTCCCGCAGGTCGGCGATATCGCCCTCATCGAGAGCTACCTGGAACGGCTCGGCCATCACGGCTCCTTCTGGTGGGGGTTTCCCACGCTAGCGACGGTCCGCGCAGCCGATCAACTTCATCGCCCCGACCTGCGCAAACGCGGGTGGGGGAACCTGCGCGCGAGGGGGCTGGGGGATGCGCTAAGCTTTCGAAGTCGCCCAGCGATGGGCCCTCGTAGCTCAGGGGATAGAGCACTGCCCTCCGGAGGCAGGTGTCGCAGGTTCGAATCCTGCCGAGGGCACCCCCGTGGGAGCGGGTGAAACCGCTCCTCACCTGCGCTTTTGCGCTTGAAACGGTTCTTCTCGCACTCCGGCTGTCTGCAGCCTCATCCCGCTTTTGAACGAGTGTCCACGCCCAATGCGTGCCCACGGTCGCAGCATGGGCTCTCCGTCTCCGACCCGTCTTGTGAGTGCCGATCGAGGAACGCGGCGTAGATCTCCAGTAGCACCGACACCGAGCGGCCGGCTCACAACGCGACCCTCGCCGCGTCGACACCCGCGGCCAGCCGCATGCTGACCGCGGCGTCGGCACCTTCTTGCGTACCGCTCGCCATGGGGGCCTCGGCGGCCAGTCCTACCCATCCGGCTCGCGCGCGTCGCGGCAGCAGAACGCGGAAAGCGCTTTCAGACATCCACTGAAAGCGTTTTCAAAAGACGTGACCCAGTTGGCCGACCCCACCCGCACATCCCCGGTGATACCGTACGCCTCAACGGAAACCGACGTTTCCTGGGAGCGCTCTCACCCTCTGAAATCACACTCACCAGGAGGCGTGCATGAGTTCATACGCAACACTGGCGGCCACCGCGGCCCTCATCGCGGCGACGGCGACGGTCACACCGGCGGCAGCCGCCACCCAACGCGTCGAAGCCGAAGCCGCCGCCTGCACCGGCACGATCGACAGCAACTGGGCGGGTTACTCCGGCACCGGCTTCTGCAACGGCGACAACGCCATCGGCGCCTACGTCCAGTTCCCCACCTCCGGCGCCGAAAGCGTCACCGTCCGGTTCGCCAACGGCACCACGAGCGCCCGGGCCGCCGACCTCCTCGTCGACGGCGTCAAAACCCAGTCGCTCTCCTTCCCCGCCACCGGCTCCTGGTCGACCTGGGCGTCGCAAACCCTCACGCTGCCCGCCGGCAGCAGCACCGTCCGGCTCAGCCCGACCACCACCGGCGGCCTGCCCAACATCGACTACGCCGAGTTCACCACCGGCGGCACCCAGGCGGGCACCACCCTCTACGCCGCCCCCAACGGCAAGGACTCCGCCGCCGGCACGCTCGCCGATCCGCTGACGCTGCCCGCCGCGATCGCCAAGATCGGCGCGGGCGGCACGATTTCGCTGCGGGGTGGCACCTACAGCTACTCCCAGACCGTCACGATCCCGCCCGCCGACAGCGGGACCTCGAGCGCCCGCAAGACGCTCTCCGCCTACGCCGGCGAGACGCCCGTCCTGAACTTCTCCGCCATGTCCGAAGACCCCGCCAACCGCGGCCTCGCGCTGAACGGGTCGTACTGGCGGGTCGCCGGCATCGTCGTCGAACGGGCCGGGGACAACGGGATCTTCGTCGGGGGCAGCAACAACGTGATCGAACGCGTGGTGACCCGCTTCAACCGCGACTCCGGGCTGCAGATCTCGCGGATCGCGTCGGACACCCCCAAGGACCAGTGGCCGTCGAACAACCTCGTCGTCAGCTCCGAGTCGCACGACAACGCCGATTCCGACGGTGAGGACGCCGACGGGTTCGCCTCGAAGCTCACCTCCGGCACCGGCAACGTCTTCCGCTACGACGTCTCGCACAACAACATCGACGACGGCTGGGACCTCTACACCAAGACCGACACCGGCCCGATCGGCCCGGTGACCATCGAGGACTCGCTCGCCTACTCGAACGGCACGCTCACCGACGGCACGGTGAACACGAACGGCGACCGCAACGGCTTCAAGCTCGGCGGGGACAAGATCGCCGTCAACCACATCGTGCGGCGGGACATCGCCTACCGGAACGGGCACCACGGGTTCACCTACAACAGCAACCCCGGCACGATGACCGTCTCCGACAACGTCGGCATCGACAACGCCGAGCGCAACTTCTCCTTCGACACCGGCACCTCGGTGTTCCGCACGAACACCTCGTGCCGGTTCGCCGTCGCCGGGTCGAACGACAAGACCGCCGGGAACGCCGACAGCTCGAACCAGTTCTGGACCGGCTCGAACGGCTCCCGGTGCTCGTCGTACAGCGGGACGCTGCGGTGGTCCTTCGCCTCGGACGGCCGGTTGGTCGTCACTTTCGGGTGACCCATCCTGTTGAAAAGCTGTGAAACGGACGGATCCGGCACTTTCCGGGTCCGTCCGTGCGTTCTCCGGGTAGTGAGAACGGAGGAACCATGGGTGCCCTGTGGACGCTGCTCGGCTTCGCGCTGAGCCTGTACCTGCTGGTACTGGTCGCGCGGATGGTGCTGGACTGGGTCGCGGTGGTCGCCGACACGCCACCGTGGGCGCGGCGGGCGCGTGGGCTCGCCTACGCCGCCACGGAGCCGGTGATCGGGCCGGTCCGGCGGGTCGTGCGGCCGGTGCGGATCGGCGGGATCTCGCTCGACCTCGCCTTCACGCTGGTCTTCATCGGTGTCATCGTGCTGCGGAGCATCGTGTTCGCGCTCTAAAGCGTGCCGCGGAACCCCGCGGACAGCCGGTCGACGCCGCTCTCCAGCTCCGCGCGCAGGCCGCGCAGGTCGATGCCGTCCGGGTCGATCAGCGCCTGCATCGAGATGCCGCGCAGCTGCGCGAGCAGCGCCGAGGCGTACGCGTCGGCGTCGCGGACGCCGGTGATGGAGCCGTCCGCGACGCCGCTGGCCACGGTCTGGGCGATGGCGAAGCGGAACCGGCGGTCGGCCTCGGTCAGCGTGCCGCGCAGGGCCGAGTACTCCGCCGCGCCGTCGCCCCAGAGCGCGAGGAACGCCTGGTTGAGCGTCGGCATCGTGCGGATCAGCTCGAAGATGATGTCGAGCAGTGCGCGCAGCATGTCCATCGGCGTCGCGGTGGCCGCGCCGGTCCGGGCCGCGACGGCCTCGCTGTAGGAGTTGGTGAACTCTTCGACGGCGAACTCGACGAGCCGCCGTCCCAGCCCTTCCTTGTCGCCGAAGTGCTGGAAGACGACCGATCGCGCGTAGCCGGAGCGCGCGCAGACGGCGCCGATCTTCAGCCTGCCGAACCCTTCCTCGGCGATGAGGTGCGCGGCGGCACCCAGGATGCGCGCCTCGACGGCTTCGTCGCCGTCCTGCGGGGCCCGGTCTGCGGTGGAGCGGTCCACCGCGCCATGCTAGCCACTCGAACCCGGCCCCACCGGGCGAACGGTCAGCGAACCGTGCGCGGACCGTCAGCGGCGCCGCGCACTCTCGGGTCACCACGACCGAGAGGAACCCCCGATGAAGACCGTGCTCGTCTCCGGCGCCGGCATCGCCGGCCCGTCCGCCGCCTGGTGGCTGCACCGCGGCGGCTACCGCGTCACCGTCGTCGAGGCCGCTCCCACGCTGCGCCCCGGCGGCCAAGCCGTCGACTTCCGCGGCGAACAGGTCAAGCTGCTGGCCGCGATGGGCGTGCTGGCCGACATCCGCCGGTGCGAGACGGCGATGGGCGACCAGACCGTGCTCGGCCTCGACGCGCGGCCCGCGCTGACCGTGCCCGGCGCCGCCTGGAGCGGCGAGGTCGAGATCCTGCGCGGCGACCTCGCGCGGATCCTCTACGAACACACGAAGGACGACGCCGAATACGTCTTCGGTGACCGCGTCACCGCGCTGCGCGAAACCGCCGACGGCGTCGAGGTGACCTTCCGCCACGGCGCGCCGCGGAAGTTCGACCTGGTCGTCGGCGCCGACGGCGTGCACTCCGGCGTCCGCGCCGCCGCGTTCGGCCCGGAGCGGGACTTCCGCCGCGACCTCGGCTTCGGCATCGCCGGCTTCACCGCGCCCAACCACCTCGGCCTCGACCACACCAGCGTCATGTACAACGAGCCCGGGCGCGGCGTGACGGTCGGCAGCCACCGGCTGCCCGGCAAGCTGCACGTCAGCCTGGTCTTCGCCGCCGACGGCGTCGAGTTCCGCCGCTCCGCCGACGAGCAGCGCGCCCTCGTCGCGCGGCTGTTCGCGAACACCGGCTGGGAGGTGCCGAAGCTGCTCGAAGCGCTGCCCGCGGCCGACGACCTCTACGTCGACTCGATCAGCCAGATCCACCTCGACCGCTGGGCGAAGGGCCGGGTCGTGCTGCTCGGCGACGCCGCGTGGTGCGCCGGGCCGGGCGGCTCCGGCACCGGGCTCGGGATGATGGGCGCGCAGGTGCTGGCCGGCGAGCTCGCGGCGGCGGGCGGCGACCACGTGACCGCGTTCGCGAAGTACGAGCAGCGGCTGCGCAAGCCGGCGACGGTCGGGCAGAAGAACGGCAAGGGCTCGGGCAACTTCCTGGCCCCGCTGACGGCCGAGAAGATCCGCAGCCGCAACCGCGCCTACCGGATGATCAGCACCCGGTTGTTCGGCAAGGTGTTCACCTGGATGACCGACCGCGCGGCCAACGCGCTCGAATACCGGGACTACCCCGCGCTCACCGCCGCGTGAGCCGGCGATCTTCGTCTCATCGGGGGACTCGGCTGGCGGCCCGGCGTGGCGTGCGTCACCCTCGACGCCATGTCACCGCGCCGGGCCGCCGACGCCCCCGTCAGGACGGCGATCGCCGGGCTGGCCGTGCTGGCCCTGGGCGTCGTGGCGGCGCTGAACGTCCGGTCCCTGCCCGTGATCGGCGACGGCACCACGTACTCCGCCGAATTCAGCGAAGCGGCCGGCCTGTTCGCGGGCAACGACGTCCGGATCGCCGGGGTCAAGGTCGGCCGCGTCACGGACCTGAAGCTGAGCGGCGACCACGTGCTGGTTTCCTTCAAGGCCAAGGACGCCTGGCTCGGCGACGCGACGGGCGCGGCGATCCGGCTCAAGACCGTGCTGGGCCAGAAGTACCTCGCGCTCGACCCGGAGGGCGAAGCCACGCTCGATCCCGGGCAGCCGATCCCGCGGTCCCGCACCAGCGTCCCGTACGACATCCTCGCCGCCTTCGGCCAGCTTTCGTCCACTGTGGACAAGATCGACACGGTGCAGCTGGCGAAAAGCTTCGACACGCTTTCGGCGACGCTCGCGAACACGCCGCAGGACGTCCGCGCCGCGCTCACCGGGCTGTCCCGGCTGTCGGATTCCCTCGCGTCCCGCGACCACCAGCTCGCCACGTTGCTCGCCAACACCAGGGTGGTGTCGAAGACGCTCGTCGACCGCGACGCCGTCGTCCAGCGGCTCTTCGACGACGGCAACCAGCTGCTCTCCGAGGTGAGCAACCGCGAACAGGCCATCACGTCGCTGCTCGACGGGTCACGGCAGCTCGCCACCGAGCTTTCCGGGCTCATCGACGAAAACGAGGCCCAGGTCGGCCCGCTGCTCACCCAGCTCGACCAGCTGACGTCGATGCTGCAGCGCAACCAGGACGCGCTGGCCGCCGGCATCAAGGGGTTCGCGCCGCTGGTCCGGCTCGGCACCAACATCGCCGGCAGCGGCCGCTTCATCGACGGCTACCTGTGCGGGCTGATCCTGCCTTCGATGGGCCCGCTGAACGAGGAAGGCTGCCACGGCTAGGGCTTCGTGATCTTCACCGTCACCTGGTTGTCGCTGTAGGTGTAGGCGACGTACTCGAACTCGACGCCGGTGCGCTCGACGTACTCCGTCCAGGCTCGGTACTCGTGCCGCTTCCAGCCGGGGAAGTTGAAGAACTCGTCGAAGTGCACGATGCTGCCCGCGCGCAGCCGCGGCCCGCAGAGGTCGAGCACGGTCTTGGCGGAGCTGTAGAGGTCGCCGTCGACGTGCAGGAAGTCGACGTGCAGGGGGTGTTCGGCCAGGAACCCGGGCAGGCTGTCGTGGAACAGCCCGACGACGAGTTCGGCGCCGGGGACGTCGGGCAGGTCGTCGCGGGCGAACGCGCCGGCGGGCATGCCGTTGAGCCACGCCTCGGGCAGCCCCTCGAAGGAGTCGAAGCCGTAGACCTCGCGGCCGCCGCGGGCGCCGGCGATGGTCCGCAGCGTGTTGCCGGACGCGACCCCGAACTCCAGCGCCATGCCTCCTTGCGGCGCCAGGGAAAGCGCGTACTCGAGCGTTTCCTTGGGCTTGCCGAAGTGCCGGGAGCCGACGAGGTGCTCGCGGGCGAAGACGTTGCTCTCGAGGGCGGCGTCCTGGTCGCCGGCGTAGACGATGTCGCGGCGGCTGCGGATCTCGAACTCCACCACCCGATCGAGGACCCGGTCACCCTGGCGGACGATCTCCTCCCGGAGCTCCGCGGCCATCCGGTTCAGCTGATCGGTGTACGGGTCATGCACTTTCGAGGCCAGCGCGTGCAGCAGCTTGCCCAGGGTTTTCCGTACCGGTGAACGGTTTTTCGCGCGGTTCATCCCGGGACGGTACCTGACGCGCCGGCACCAGGCGGGCACTCCCCTGCGCGGCGGCACACAGCGTGGCCGCACCGTCGCGGTCCACTGTGTACACCTCGCACCGGCAGGTCGCCCGGGACCGGCCGGCCTGCACGACGACGGCGCGGGCCCGCAGCGTCGCACCCACCGCCGGGCGCAGGTAGTCGATCGTGAAGCCGGCCGTGAGCAGCGCCGGGCCGAGCACCGTGCCCGCGGCGAAGGTGAGCGCGTTGTCGGCGGCGTAGGCGAGCACCCCGCCGTGGAGGTAGCCGTTCTGCTGCGCGAGCTCGTCGCGGATGTCCAGCTCCAGCGTGGCGGCGCCGTCGCCGAACTCGGTCAGCCGGGCGCCGAGGAGACGGCTGAACGGCTGGCTCTCAAGGCCTCGGCGGGCTGCTTCGATGTCGAGCATGACCCCTCACTTCACTAGTGAAGTGAGCATGGCGCGAGACGCCGCCGCCTGTCAAGATCGGGGCGTGCCCGAACCCGACCAGCGCCTGTTCTTCCTGCTCCAGCAGGCCGCCCACCGCCTGCGCGTGGACGCCGACCGCCGGCTGGCCGCCGCGGCGGGCATCACCTCGGCCCAGCTCGGCGCCCTCTTCGCGATCCGCGAAGGCGGCTTGACCCAGCGGGACCTCGCCGTCCGCCTCGGCCAGCGCGAGTCGGCGGTGACCGCGATGGTCACCCGGCTCGCCGGCGCCGGCCTGGTCGCCAAGCGGGCGCACCCGAGCGAGCACCGCGCGATCGTCCTGGAGCTGACCGCGGCGGGCGAGGCGGCACTGGCCCGCGTCGCGCCCGAAGTCGAAGAGATCAACGCGCGGCTGCGGGCGGTGTTGGGCGAGGACGGCTTCCAGCGGACAGCCGAAGCCGTCGGGAAGCTGGCTAGCTGGCCGCCACCATGAGCCGGAAGCCCGCGTCCCACTCCGGGAGGGCCAGCAGCTCCGCGTGGTCGGCGTGCCACCGGCCGGACTCGAGGTCGGCCCGCAGCCGGTCCATCCCGCGCTCGACGGCCGAGGGCGACGTCTGCGCGAGCGCCGAGCAGGCCCGCCGCACCGCCGGGTCCAGGTAGGCCTCGGGGCGCCGCCAGTGCGCCGGGAACACCCCGTCGGTGAAGTCCCACGGCACCGGCAGCGGGAGCACCGACGACGCGCCGAGGTGGTCCGCGATCTCCGCCGCCGACGGGCGCGACCGCTCGAGCGCCGCCACCTCCGGCACGTACTCCCGCACGAGCCAGAAGTCGTTGTGCAGCGCGGTGTCGTAGGCCAGGACGACTTGCCGGGGCGCGACCCGGCGCAGCTCGTCGAGGCCCCGGCGCCAGTCCGGCCAGTGGTGCACGGTGAGCACCGCCAGCGCGGCGTCGAACGTCCCGGCCGCGAACGGCAGCGCCTCCGCGACCGCCCGCACGACCGGCGCGGCACCGGGACAGCGTTGCCGGATCATCTCCGCCGACGGCTCGACGGCGACCACCCGGCGGCCCGGCGGCTCGTACGACCCGGTCCCGGAACCGACGTCGAGCACGGAACGCGCGGCACCCAATGCGTCGAGGACCGGCGCGAGCCAGCGCGGGTCGGTGCGCCGCCCCAGCGCGTACCCGACCCCGATCTCGTCGTAGCGCGCCATCAGCGCTCGGTGCCGTCGCCGCCGTTCTGCTCGGCCAGGAACCGCTCGAACTGCGAGCCGAGCTCCTCGGCGGTCGGCATGTGCTCGACGGACTCCGCGAGCAGCGACCCCTTCTCCGAAGCTTCGACGAACGTGTCGTACTGCCGCTCCAGCGCGCGGACGACGTCGGCGACCTCGTCGGACTCCGCGACCTGCCGGTTGATCTCGGCGTCGGCCAGCTCCGCGGCCTCGCGCAGCTCACCCTCGGCCAGGCTCAGCCCGGTCGCGCGGCTCAGCGCGTCGAGCACGATCAGAGAAGCCGCCGGGTACGTCGACTGCGCCAGGTAGTGCGGCACGTGCGCGGCGAAGCCGACTGCGTCGTGGCCCCACTCGCCGAGCCGGTACTCCAGCAGCGCGGCGAGGCTGCCCGGCACCTGCAGCCGGTTCGGCAGCGGCTGGTGGTCGCCGACCAGGTCCTGGCGGGTGGCGTGCGCGGTGACGCCGAGCGGGCGGGTGTGCGGCGCGCCCATCGGGATGCCGTGGAAGCCGGCGGTCAGCCGGACGCCCCAGCGCTCGACCAGGTTGCGGACCGCGCGGCAGAACCGCTCCCAGTCGTGGTCCGGCTCCGGGCCCGAGAGCAGCAGGAACGGCGTGCCGTCGGTGTCGTGCAGCAGGTGCACGACCAGCTCGGGCGCGTCGTAGTCCTCCCAGTGGTCGACCGCGTAGGTCATGGTCGGCCGCCGCGAGCGGTAGTCGATGAGCCGGTCGACGTCGAAGCGGGCGACCACCCGGTGCTCGCCGGTCAGCAGGTGCTCCGCCAGCAGACGGCCCGCCGAGCCGGCGTCCATGAACCCTTCGAAGTGGTGCATGAGCACCGCTCCGGTCAGGTCGGGGACGTCCGAGTCCACCTCGTACAGGTCGTCGGGATCGAGTCCCACCGGGTCCTCCTGCTTGCTCTAGGACAATCCTTGAAGCACAACACACGCGTGCGGGGATTCCATTCCACCGACGGTGGCGCCGATCGTAACGGCACGCGATCGAGGCCGGACCGGATCGGCATCGTGACGTCTGTCGTGGGCACGCAAGTCTCCGATCGGGCACGCTTGAGGCGTGACCGACCACACCACGAACACGGCGCTGCGGCTGCGGCCGCCGGCGCACCGGGTCAGCCGCCGGGCCATCGGCTACTGGGCGGCGACCGCCGCCATCCTCTGGATCGTGCTGATCGGGCTGCAGACCGTCATCGTGGTGACCAGCGACGATCCGCCGTCGTTCCTCAGCGTGACGCTGGTGATCTCGTGCGTGCTCGCGCCGCTGCACCTGCTCGTGATGCCGCAGTGGCGCTACCGCGTGCACCGCTGGGAGGTCACCGGCGAGGCCGTCTACACCCAGGCGGGCTGGCTGAAGCAGGAGTGGCGGATCGCGCCGGTCTCGCGGATCCAGACCGTCGACATCGAGCGCGACCCGTTCGAGCAGCTGTTCGGGCTGGCGAAGATCACCGTGACGACGGCGTCCGCGGCGGGGCCGCTGCGCATCTCGGGCCTGGCCCACGGCCGCGCGCTGGAGCTGGCCGACGAGCTGACGAAGACGACCCAGGCCGTGCGCGGGGACGCGACGTGAGCACCGAGACGGTCGTGACGCCGCCCGCCGAAGGCACGCAGGACGCGCCCTGGCACCGCCTCGACCGGCGCATGCTGCTCATCCGGCCGGTGCTGGACCTGGCGAAGTCGCTGCCGGTGCTGCTGGGCGCGCTGCTGTTCGGCCACGGCGAGCCGTGGCAGTGGATCGGGCTGGCGTTCACCGCGATCGCCGTGTGCACCGGCGTCTCGCACGTGCTGACCTCGCGCTACCGAATCACCGCGACGCAGGTCGAGTGGCACACCGGGCTGCTGCTGCGCAAGCAGCGCGCGATCCCCCGCGACCGGATCCGCACGGTCGACGTCACCTCCGAGCCGAAGCACCGGCTGTTCTCCCTCGCCGCGGCGCGGATCGGCACCGGGCGGCACTCGCACGGCAAGGGTCCGGGCAAGGACGAACTGGTCCTCGACGCCGTGACCACCGCCGAGGCCCAGCGGCTGCGGACACTGCTCTTACACCGTAAGGCCGAAGCGGTCGCCGCCGCGCCGCCGGAGCAGCTCGTGGCCGCGGTCGACAAGAAGTGGCTGCGGTACGCGCCGTTCACGCTCTCGGGCCTCGCGGTGGTCGGCGCCGTGGTCGGCACCGTCTACCACTTCGCGCACGAACTGCACTTCGACCCGATCCAGTTCTCGCTGGTCCAGACCGTCGTCGGGCACTTCACGGACACGCCGACGTGGCTGAGCCTGGTGCTGGCCGCCGCCGGGCTGCTGGTGCTCGTGTCGGTGCTGTCGGTCGGCGGGTACGTGCTCTCGTTCTGGAACTACCGGCTCACCCGCGAGCCCGCCGGGACGCTGCACATCCGGCGCGGGCTGATCACGACGCGCTCGGTGTCGATCGAGGAGGAGCGCCTGCGCGGCGTCGAAGTCCGCGAGCCGCTGCCGCTGCGGCTGGCCGGCGGCGCCCGCGTCGTCGCCATCGCGGGCGGCCTGCGGGAGGGCAAGGGCGC
>NZ_JAAGNB010000910.1:0-8941 GCF_010550475.1 Amycolatopsis sp. SID8362 | reverse complement strand
GTCTGCGGGCGCGCGTGCACCGCCGCGGCCGCCCACGCACGGGCGCTCGCGGACATCCCGGCCGCGCACGCCGAAGCCGGTGAAGTCCTCGCCCTGGCGGAAAGCCTGCGCCGCCCGCCCCGGCTGTACCGCCTGGCGGACCTGGCGATCGAGTACCAGCTGGCCCGCCCGAGCCCGGCGCGGGAAGCCCTCGCTGCGGTCCTGGTCCCGCTGGCGGAGCACCCGCACCTGATCGACGCCCTGCGCGTGTTCGTGACTTCGGGCTACAACCGCGGCGAAGCGGCGACGGCGTTGAACGTCCACCGTAACACGCTCACCTACCGGCTCGGACGCGTCCAGCTGATCACCGGCTACGACGCGACGCGACCCGAGGACGCCCGCCACCTGGCCGCCGCGATGACGGCGTACGACATCTCCCGGCAGGATTTTTCGGGATAACGCTTGCGTCGCGGTTCGCCGGATCCGTTGCGGATCCCGCCGGCCGCCCGATTCCAGGGGGCGGACACGGAAGAAGGTGATGGCCGTGAACGCGACCAGAATCGCCGTGGCCGCCCTGGTGCTGCTGGGCGCGGCCGCGTGCGGGATCCCCGTGACGGGCGTGCCGGTGCCGGTCACCGTGGTCCCGCAGGCGCCGGTGACCAGCACCGCGACGGTCGCGGTGCCCGCGCCGGTGTACGTCCAGCCGCCGGTGTCCGAAGCGGGCGTGGTGATCGCCTACTACGACGCGATCAACCGCCGTGATTTCGCCACCGCGTGGTCCCTCGGCGGCAGCCGCATCGCGGGCGCCGGCGGATTCGCCAAGTACGCCAACGGTTTCGCGGCGACGGCGTGGGACACACTGACGGTCACCGACGTCCGCGGCAGCACGGTGTACGTGGTGCTGTCGGCGGCCCAGACCGACGGCACCACCCGCACGTTCTCCGGCACGTACACCGTTTCCGGCGGCGTCATCGCCGGCAGCCACATGACCAGGACGGGATGAGGATCGCCATGCGTACACTTCGGACAGTCGCGGCGCTCTCCGCCGCGCTCGCACTGGCATCGTGCGGCTTGCCGCGCACGATCGCCGGGAACGCTTCCCAGGCCCCGGTTTCGACCGCGACGGTGATGGCGCCGCAGACCGTCTACGTGCCACCCCCGCAGACGGTGACCGCGGCCCCGGCGGGCGTCGCCGCGTCGAGCCAGTGGTACGCCCAGCCGGGCTGGATCACCGCCCAGCCGTGGATCGCGATCACCCCGGCGGCGGGGCAGACGCCGTGCCAGTGGCTGCACGCGCGGGGATACAGCTACGCGCAGGCTTACGCGGCGTGGGCCCAGAACGGCTACCCGCCCAGCTGGTCGGCGACCAATGATGGTTATCCGTGCCAGAAGTCGTACGGGATGCAGCACTGAGCGGCTATCGTCCGCTCGTGCGAATCGGTCACGACCAACGTCCGTTGCTGTTCCTCGACATCGACGGAACCCTGCTGCCGTTCGGCGCCGCGGGGGATTCCCACCTGGACCGGCTCGATCCGGGAACGGGACCTCGGCTGGCCGCGCTGCCCTGCACCCTCGTCTGGGCCACGACCTGGGAAAACGAAGCGAACACCGAGCTGGCACCCCGGCTCGGTCTCTCGCCGCTACCGGTCGTGCGTTGGCCGGACCCCTCCGCCGAGCACGAGCACGAAGACCGGTGGTTCGGCCTGCACTGGAAGACCCGGTCCCTGGTGGCGTGGGCGGCCGGACGACCGTTCATCTGGGTCGACGACGAGCTGACCGACGCCGACCGCGAGTGGGTGGCCACGCACCACCACGGCCGCGCGCTGCTCCACCGCGTCGCGCCGTCCCGCGGGCTCCTCGCCGAGGACATCCCGGTCCTCGACCGCTGGCTGCGAACGCCCTGAACGCGGGGAAGCCGGAAAAGAAACCGGGCCGGGAGCTGTCCGCTCCCGGCCCGGTCACCACCTAGGTCAAACTCGAACAAGGTCTCGCATCAGGATCCTTCGCCCCGTTGGGCACCCAGCGCACGTTCGCGAACGACGCCTGGAACGGCGCGTCGGTGTACACCAGGAACGGCGTGTTGATGTGCTCGAAGTCCAGCCCGTTGTTGAAGCAGGACAACGGGATCTTGACCGTCGTCTTCGGGCCGCCCGCCAGGTCGGTGAACAGCTTCGTCGCGTTCACCTCCGAGAAGCACGGGTAGACGCAGTGCATGCTGATCACCGTCCGGTTGACCGGCGCCTGCTGCACGGTCGTGTCGAACTCCAGCGCCCCGTCCGCGTTCAGGTAGCTGCGCAGGTCGTTCGTGCCCGCCGTGTTCTGCATGTAGAGCTGGGCCGCTCCGGTACCCGTCCAGGTCGCCTTCAGGCCGTCGCCCTGCACGTTGACGTCCGTCGGGACCGTGTTGATCTCCGGGTGCGAAGCCGTGCCGTCCGGGCCGATCACGGTGCCGCCCCAGTTCGAAGCGGAGCCGATCTGGCTGGTGTACGGCGGCACGTCGGTGCGGTCGTAGATCGACAGGTCCTCGGTCGCCGTCCCGCCGCCGCCGGTGCTGCCGCAGGCCGCCGGGCCCGGGGTCTCGTCCAGTTGGCCGATCGTGACGCGCTGGCCGCTCTTCAGGCCGTAGCCCAGCTTGAACAGCGGGTCGTAGTCCGGCGACCACGGGTTGAGCGGCGACTGGCACGCGCTCTTCGGCCACGAGTACGACAGCGTGCCCTGGTAGCCCGTGCCGTCCTTGCCCTTGACCAGCATGTCCGCGACGCCGCCGCCCTCGGTGCCGGGCAGCCAGGCCGCCACGAACGCGTCGGAGCGGTTGATCTCCTTGTTCATGTACAGCGGGCGGCCGCCGACGTACACGGTGACGACCGGGGTGCCCTTGCCGCTGACCTTGTCCAGCACGGCCAGGTCCTCGGGGTAGAGCTTCGACGCCTCGAGCGTCTTGCGGGTCAGGTCGCCCACGCCCTCGGCGTACGGCGTCTCACCGATGACGGCGATGACCGCGTCGTAGCCCTTCGGGTCCACGGTGCCGGTGGCGTCGAAGGTGACGTTCGCGTCGCCGAGGTCCTGCTTGATGCCGGACAGGATCGAGGTGGCGTTCGGGAAGTCGGCGTTGGTGTTGCCGGTGCCCTGCCAGCTCAGCGTCCAGCCGCCGGTCTGGTTCTGGATGCTGTCGGCGCTCTTGCCGACCACCAGCACCTTCGACGTCGGCTTCAGCGGCAGCACGTTGCCGTTGTTCTTCAGCAGCGTCTGCGACGCGCGCGCCGCGTCACGGGCCAGCCAGTTGTCCTTCAGCGCCTCGTCGGAGTTCGCGTAGGAGCGGTCGGACGGCTTCTGCGACTCGAACAGGCCGTCGCGGAGCTTGACGCGCAGGATGCGCGTGACGGCGTCGTCGATGCGCGCCATCGGGATCTGGCCGCTCTGCACCTGGGCGATCGTGTTGGTGATGAACGCCTTCCAGTCGGCCGGCACCATCACGATGTCGATGCCGGCGTTGATCGCCTGCGGGCACGAGGAGTTCGTGCAGCCGGTGACCTGGCCGATGCCGTTCCAGTCGGACACGACCAGGCCGTCGAAGCCCATCTTGCCCTTGAGGATCTGGTTCAGCGCCTTGTCGCTGCCGTGCAGCTTGCCCTCGTTGATGCCGAGGTCGGCGTTGGTCCAGCTGTTGAACGACACCATCACGGTCTGGGTGCCGGCGGCGAGCGCGCCGTAGTAGCCCTGGCCGTGGATGTTGATCATGTCGGCCTCGGACGAGGGGTTGACGCCCTGGTCCTGGCCCTTGAGCGTGCCGCCGTCGCCGATGAAGTGCTTGGCGGTGGCGATCACGCCGTTGTAGCCGATGCGCTTGGTGGCGCCGTCCTGCAGGCCGTCGATGGCCTCGAAGCCGTAGGAGCGCGTGATGCGCGGGTCCTCGGAGAAGCCTTCGTAGGTGCGGCCCCAGCGGTCGTCCTGCACGACGGCGAGGGTGGGCGAGAAGGCCCAGTCCTGGCCGGTGGCGCGGATCTGCCGCGCGGTGGCGCCGGCGACGTCACGCACCAGGCACGGGTCGTGCGCGGCGCCGAGGCCGATGTTGTGCGGGAAGAGGGTGGCGCCGTAGATGTTGTTGTTGCCGTGCACGGCGTCGATGCCCCAGATGACGGGGATCTTGGTGCGGCTGGTCTTGGAGGCGTTCCAGTAGGCGTCGGCGAGGTTCAGCCAGTCCTGCTGGGTGGCGTGCTTGTTGCCGCCGGGCCACGCGCCGCCGCCGTTGAGGACGGAGCCGATGGCGTACTGCTTGACCTCGTCGGGGGTGATCGAGGTGATCTCGGGCTGCGTCATCTGCCCGACCTTCTCCTCGAGCGTCATGCCCGCGAGGATCTTGGCGATGCGCGCCTCGTCGTCGGCCTTGCCCTTGAACCGGCTGTCGACCTTCGGCCAGTCCGCGAGGGTGGGCAGGCTCTTCTCGATCTTGGCGCACCCGTTCGCGTCCTTGGCGGGTTGCCCGATGACGGGCTGTGCCGGTGCGTCGGCTTGGGCCGGCGTCGCTTGGGCGATCCCGCCCAGCAGACTCAGGCTCATCAAGGTGACGAGCGAACTTCGGCGCGCACGGACCCACGCGCGGGATCTTCTGGCCATGGTCTGGTCCATTCTGCGATGAACGGCGGACCGGCCGATCCTCACCGGGCGGACGACCGGCGTCAATAGGTTTCGGGGTAGTTATTTCTCGACATAAAATAAGAGTCGGGCGGTGCCGGGATCACATTTAGTCGGTGTGGGGGTGAAGTACAAGGGTGCTGGCGGGCAAGGGTTCTGCCCGTTCGTCACGGGTGCCGGAGCCTGTCTGATGACCCGGCGGCTCAGCCCAGCACCGACCCCGGCAACTCCTCGAAGATCAACCACGTCCGCGTCGACCGCACCCCCTCCAGTGCCTGCAGCCGCTCCAGCACCACGTCCCGCAACGTCTGGTTGTCCGGCGTCCGCACCAGCAGCAGGATGTCGAAGTCCCCGCCCACCAAAGCCACATGGTCGACATACGGAATCTCATGCAGGTCCGTAGCCATCGTCCGCCAAGACGTCTGCTCGACCGTCACCATGATGTACGCCGACGTCCCCAACCCGGCACGCCGTGGGTCGATGCGGGCGCCGAAGCCCGTGATCACGCCCTCTGCCAGCAGGCGCTCCAACCGCGCGTAGGCGTTCGTGCGCGAAATGTGCAGGCGCTCGGCCAGGGCGCGGACCGCCAGGCGGCCGTCCGCGGACAGCTCCGCCAGCATCGCGCGGTCGATCTCGTCCAGGGGCGGAGCCGTTCGTCCGGGCGGGCCGCCGAGAGTCACGCTCGAAAAAGACGTTTGGTCGCCGGACGACCTCTCTGAAGACTGTTTGTCGCTCATTTCGCCGAACCCTTGAACACAACACCGTCGAGAACCACCATTTCAGCATCATATGTCTGCGAGAGGTGGTGTCCGTGGAAGCCTTGCTGCCGTCCGCGTCGCCGGTGCGGTTCGTCGCCGAGGACGGGACGCCCGTCGACCGGCACCACGGGTACGCCGAGCCGGCGGAAGACCGGCTCAAAGTGGCCTACCGGCTGATGGTGCTGGGCCGCCGGTTCGACGTGCAGGCGACCGCGCTCACCAAGCAGGGCCGGCTCGCCGTCTACCCCTCCAGTGCCGGCCAGGAGGCCTGCCAGGTCGCCGCCGCGCTGACGCTGCAGGACCACGACTGGCTCTTCCCCACCTACCGGGACTCCGTCGCTCTCGTCGCGCGCGGGCTCAAGCCCGGCGAAGTCCTGACGCTGCTTCGCGGCGACGCGCACTGCGGGTACGACCCGGCCGAGACGCGCGTGGCGCCGCAGTGCACCCCGCTCGCGACGCAGACCCTGCACGCCGCCGGGCTCGCGCACGCCATGCAGCGCCGGGGTGAGGACGCCGTCGCGCTCGCGCTCATCGGGGACGGCGCCACCAGCGAGGGCGACTTCCACGAGGCGCTCAACTTCGCCGCCGTCTTCAAGGCGCCCGCGGTGTTCTTCGTGCAGAACAACCGCTACGCCATCTCCGTCCCCTTCGAGAAGCAGAGCGCCGCGGAAGCGCTGGCGTACAAGGGCGTCGGCTACGGCATGCGCGCGGAGCAGGTCGACGGCAACGACCTCGTCGCGGTCCTCGCCGTCCTCGACGACGCCGTGAAGCACGCGCGCGAAGGCCGCGGTCCCGTGCTCGTCGAGGCGCACACCTACCGCATCGATGCCCACACCAACGCCGACGACGCCACCCGCTACCGCGACGCCGACGAAGTCGCGAAGTGGCGCGAAGCGGACCCGCTCAAGCGGCTCGAGGCCTACCTGGGCGACGCGCTGAGCGAGCACGACATCGAGCTTTGCCACGCCGAAGCCGAGGAGTTCGCCCAGACCGTCCGCGACACCCTGAACGCCGAGCCCGAGCTGGACCCGATGTCCCTGTTCGACCACGTCTACGCCGAGCCGACCCGCCAGCTCGAAGCCCAGCGGGCCGCCCTGCGAGCCGAGCTGGAGGCCTGATGACGACCACGATGGCGCAGGCGCTCAACGCCGCCCTGCGCGACGCGCTCAAGGACGACGACCGCGTGCTCGTCTTCGGCGAGGACGTCGGCGCGCTCGGCGGCGTCTTCCGGGTCACCGACGGGATCACCGCCGACTTCGGCGAGAACCGCTGCTTCGACACGCCGCTGGCCGAGTCCGGCATCGTCGGGTTCGCGGTCGGGATGGCCATGGGCGGCTTCCGCCCGGTCGTCGAGATGCAGTTCGACGCCTTCGCCTACCCCGCGTTCGAGCAGATCACCTCGCACGTCGCGAAGCTGCGCAACCGCACCCGCGGCGCGCTTTCGCTGCCGATGGTCATCCGCATCCCCTACGCCGGCGGCATCGGCGGCGTCGAGCACCACTGCGACTCCAGCGAGGCCTACTACACGCACACGCCGGGCCTGCGCGTCGTCACGCCGGGCACCGCGCAGGACGCCTACGACCTGCTCCGCGACGCCATCGACTCGCCGGACCCGGTGGTCTTCCTCGAACCCAAGGCGCGCTACTGGTCCGGCGAAGACGTCACCTTCACGCGCACCGGACCGGCCATGGACAAGGCCGTCGTCCGCAGGACCGGCAAGGACGTCACGCTCATCGCGTACGGCCCGATGGTCGCGACCGCCATGGAAACCGCCGAGGCCGCGCAGGACGAAGGCTGGGACGTCGAGGTCGTGGACCTGCGGTCCCTGAGCCCGTTCGACGACGAGACCGTGACGGCGTCCGTGCGCCGCACCGGCCGCGCGGTGGTCGTGCACGAGGCCGCGGGCTTCGGCGGCTACGGCGCCGAGGTCGTCGCGCGCGTCACCGAGCAGTGCTTCCACCAGCTGCACGCGCCCGTGCTGCGGGTGACCGGGCTCGACATCCCGTACCCGGCGCCGAAGCTGGAGCGGCACACGCTGCCCGACGTCGACCGGATCCTCGACACCATCGCGCGGCTGCAGTGGAACGACACCCCGGTGGTGGCCGGTGCCTGACTTCCTGCTGCCGGACCTCGGCGAAGGCCTGACCGAGGCGGCGATCCTGGACTGGCGCGTGCAGGTCGGCGACACCGTGACCGTCGACCAGATCGTCGTCGAGGTCGAGACGGCGAAGGCCGCGGTCGAGGTGCCGGTGCCGTTCGCCGGCGTGGTGTCCGCGCTGCACGGCGCGCCGGGGCAGCTGCTGCCGGTCGGCGCGCCGCTGCTGAGCGTCGGCGGGTTCGCCGAGCCCGGGGTGACGACGTCGTCGGGCAGCGGCAACGTCCTCATCGGGTACGGCACCGCGCCGGCTACCCGCCGCAAGCGCGTGCGCCGTCCCGAAGCGCCCGAGCCGAAGGCCAAGGCGCCCGGCGTCATCTCGCCGTTCGTCCGGAAGCTGGCCGCGGACAACGGGATCGACCTCGCGAAGGTGACCGCCTCCGGTGCCGACGGGATCATCCGCCGCGCCGACGTCGAGGCGGCGCTGAAGAAGCCCGCCGTGACGGGCAAGGGGAAGCGGATCCCGTTGACCGGCGTGCGCAAGGCCGTCGCCGACAAGCTGACGGCGTCCCGGCGCGAGATCCCCGAGGCCACGGTCTGGGTGGACGTCGACGCGACCGGGCTGGTCGCCGCCCGCGCGGCGCTGAACGCCAAGACGGACCGGCCGGTCAGCCTGCTCGGGCTGATCGCGCGGTTCGCCGTCGCGGGGCTGAAGAAGTACCCGGAGCTGAACTCGCGCGTCGAGGGCGACGAGATCGTCCTGCTCGACGAGATCCACCTCGGGTTCGCCGCGCAGACCGACCGCGGGCTGGTCGTGCCGGTGGTGCGGGACGCCGGCGCGCTGTCGACCCGGGACCTCTCGGCCGCGATCGGCGACCGCGCCCGCACCGCGCGGGACGGCAAGCTGGCGCCCGCGGACCTCACCGGCGGCACGTTCACCGTCAACAACTACGGCGTCTTCGGCGTCGACGGCTCGGCCGCGATCATCAACCACCCCGAGGCCGCGATCCTCGGCATCGGCCGGATCATCGACCGGCCGTGGGTCGTCGACGGCGCGCTGGCGGCGCGGAAGGTCTGCGAGCTGACGCTGGCGTTCGACCACCGCGTCTGCGACGGCGGCACGGCGGGCGGGTTCCTGCGGTTCGTCGCCGACTGCGTGGAGTCACCCGTCACCGCCCTCGGTGATTTGTAGACGCACCGGCGGCGTTGGCCGGTGGTGACGGTGCTGGCACTTAAAGTGTGCGCGTGACGACTCCAGCGCAGCACGACCGCGACCTCGCGGAAGGGCGCGTGGCTCAGCTCAAGCAGGACCTGCGCGCCGGGCTGGCGACCCCGCCCGGCGACGCCGAGGCGATGGACGGGCTGGTCGCGAGCGCGCACCGGCTGCTCGACGCCGAGCTGGCGTTCGAGGAGGCCGAGCACCGGCTCGCCAACGCCAAGCTCGAGGCCCGGCACGCGGCGACGCAGCGCGCGGTCG
>NZ_JAAGNB010000865.1:0-14693 GCF_010550475.1 Amycolatopsis sp. SID8362 | reverse complement strand
GGCGACGTCCGCGCCGTGCACCAGCCCGCCGGCGGCGATCAGCGGCAGGTCGACGCGCGCGGCGACCAGCCGCAGCAGCGCCAGCACGCCGTACTCCGCGCCGCCACCGGGCAGCTGGGCGTCGTCGGTGAAGAGGCTCCGGTGCCCGCCCGCCTCGAAGCCCTGCACGACGAGCGCGTCGGCCCCGAGATCCGCCGCCCGCTGCGCGCTCTCGGGCGTGGTCACGGTGACGACCACCTTCGCCCCGGCTTCCTTGAGCCGCCGGATGTCCGACGGCGACGGCGGCCCGAAGGTGAACGACACCACGGGCACCCGCTTCTCGAGCACCACGTCCAGCTTCGCCGGGTAGTTGTCGTCGTCCCACTTCGGTTCGCCGAGCTCGACGTCGTACTCGCGCGCGAAGGCCTCGAGCCGTTCACGGTGCGCGCCGAGGTCGGCGCCGGTGTCGGGCTGCGGGACGAAGAGGTTGACGCCGAACTCGCCGCCGGTCAGCTCCCGTGTCCGCTCGATCTGCGCCGCCAGCGCGGCGGGGGTGAGCATCCCTGCCGAGAGGAACCCGAAGCCGCCCGCCTCGGTCACCGCGGCGACCAGCTCGGGGGTGGTGGGCCCGCCCGCCATGGGCGCGGCGATGACCGGGAACGCCAGCTCGTCGAACATGCCACCGAGCGTAGTCCTCAGGCGGGCAGCAGCATCGTGGAGAGCTTTTGATCACCTCGTCCGCTCGGACTCAACCACCCAGACTGGTCTAGACCACGGCTGCCGAAAGTGCGACGATCCGGGCAGGTGCGACGGCGAGGTCGCGCCCATCCCGCCAGGAGGTCCCCCGGTGAAGACGTCCAGAACGCGGCGCCTCGGCCGCGCACTCGCCGTACTGGCCCTGATCGGTGCCAGTACGACAGCCGCCCAGCTCACGCCGGCCGCAGCGGCCACGCCGGCGCTGCAGTCGATCGTCCCGGTCCCGGTTTCGGTGACGGCCGCCGCCGGGGTCTCGTTCCCGCTGGTGTCGACGACGAAGATCGTCACCGAGGCCGGGTCCGCGCCGGCGAAGCAGGTGGGCGACTACCTGGCCGGCGTGCTGCGCCCCTCGACCGGCTTCGCGCTGCCGGTGTCCGACGCCCCGGCGTCCGTGCCGTCCGACAGCATCGCCCTGCTGCTGAGCGGGGCGCCCGCTTCCGTCGGCGCGCAGGGCTACCAGCTCGTGTCGTCGGCGTCCTCGGTGACCATCCGGGCGACGACCGCCGACGGGCTCTTCGCCGGCGTCCAGACACTGCGGCAGCTGCTGCCCGGCAGCATCGAAAGCGCGTCGGCGCAGCCGGGCCCGTGGAGCATCCCGGGCGCGACGGTCCTGGACTACCCGCGCTTCGGCTACCGCGGCGCGATGCTCGACGTCGCGCGGCACTTCCACCCGGTGTCGACGGTGAAGCGCTACCTCGACCAGCTCGCCCAGTACAAGATCAACAACCTGCACCTGCACCTGGCGGACGACCAGGGCTGGCGCCTCCAGATCGACAGCTGGCCGAAGCTGGCGACGTACGGCGGCAGCACCCAGGTCGGCGGCGGCGCGGGCGGCTACTACACGAAGGCGCAGTACACCGAGATCGTGGACTACGCGGCCTCGCGCCACATCACGATCATCCCGGAGATCGACATGCCGGGGCACGTCAACGCGGCGCTGGCGTCGTACGCGGAGCTGAACTGCAACGGGGTGGCCCCGGCGCTGCGCACGGACACGGCGGTCGGCTACAGCTCGCTGTGCATCTCGAAGGACATCACGTACACGTTCATCGCGGACGTCCTGCGCGAGCTGGCGGCCCTGACCCCGGGCCCGTACCTCCACATCGGCGGCGACGAGGCGTCCTCGACCTCCGCGGCCGACTACCTGACGTTCGTGAACAAGGTCCTCCCGCTGGTGGCGGCGACGGGCAAGCAGGTGGTGGGCTGGCACGACATCGCGAAGGCGACCCTCCCTGCTTCGGCGACCCCGCAGTTCTGGGGCACCACGACATCCGACGCGGGTGTGTCGAACGCGGTTTCCCGCGGCAGCAAGGTGATCCTGTCGCCGGCGAACAAGGCGTACCTGGACATGAAGTACAACAGCTCGACGCCCATCGGCCTGTCCTGGGCGGGCTACATCGAGGTCCAGGACGCGTACGGCTGGAACCCGGGCGCCTACCTCTCGGGCGTCGGCGAATCGGCGGTCCGCGGCGTCGAATCCCCGCTGTGGACGGAAACGGTGACCAAGCCGGCCGACATCGACTACCTGGCCTTCCCCCGCCTGGCCGCCCACGCGGAGCTGGGCTGGTCTCCCTGGTCGACCCACGACTGGACGACGTTCCGCACCCGCCTCGGCGCCCAGGCCCCGCGCTGGGTGGCGCAGGGGATCAACTTCTACCGGTCCACGCAGGTGGCTTGGGACACCGGCGGCACGACGAACCCGGGCACCTGCACGGACCCGGCGTGGAGCGCTTCGCAGGTCTACACGGGCGGCAACGTGGTGTCCCACAACGGCCACAAGTGGACGGCGAAGTGGTGGACGCAGGGCGAGGAGCCGGGAACGACGGGCCAGTGGGGAGTGTGGACCGACAACGGCACCTGCTGACGTGCGGGCCGGGCGGGTCGCCACGGTGGCCCGCCCGGCTCCTCGACCGCGTTTCTCAGAAGAACTGAAGGTCCACCTGGGGCCCCAACGACTCGACACCTGTGCACTGGTGGTCGCGATCGAGGACGACCCGCAGGTGTCGATGAGCCAATGGACCTAGGTCCAGGCCAGGGAATGCATCGCGCAGGTCGACTCGCTCCAACTTGGCCAAGCCATCGAGCAGCGAAAGATCGATCCGTTCTCGGCACCCTCTGAGCCCGAGTCGCCGCAACTCGACGAGGTTTCCGAGCACGGACAGGTCGGTACCGGACTCGATGCCCGAAAGATCCAATCTGGTCAGCCCACCCAACGCGATACCGATGAAGCCGAGGTCGTCCAGCCCCTCCGCCGGCGCCAGCGCCAGCTCGCGCAGCAAGCGGAGGTCGCTCAGGTGCTCCAACCCAACGAACTTCCCATCGCACGTGAGGTTCAGGTAACCGAGCCTGCTTCTGAGCGCGCCCAACGGCGTGATGTCACAGTGACCGGCGACGTGCACGAGCAGGCCACGCAGCGCGTGAATATTCCGGAACGCATTGAGGTCATCGATCTTCTCCGGGTAGATCTTGATCTCGACACTGGTCAGCTTGCGAAGCTTGCCGAGGTGCTCGATCCAATCCGCGCTCCTTATTTCCATGGTGTTGTCGAACAGCGGAGCGTCGCGCAGCACGCGATCGCAGTAGTCACCCAAGTCGAAGTACCGCGCGCAGGCGACGATCTCCTCCTGAATTCCCCACCGCTGATCGCGCGCGTACTGAGCGAGTACCCGGAGGACGTCGACTTCGTTCGAAAGCGCGACGGTACGCACCAGCAGCACCGCGTGCTTCTCCGGCAGATTGCCGAGGTCCCGCGGAAGGACGCGGAAGAGCGGACGTCCGACAGTGGCGAGCGCGCTCACTTCGTCCATGCTTGTCGGCGGCACCAGCTCGTGCAGGCATGCCTCGACCCGCCGGATGGTTCCGGAGGACAGTTCCAAGGCACTTTCCAGGCACGAGGCCGCGAGGAGCATCAGCCGGTGTTTTGACGGCGCGCCTTCCCGGTGGTGTAGAGCGAACGCCTTGTCGACGATCCCGTTGAGCAGCCGGTCGCGTTGCACCACGGACGCGTGGGAGCAGGCCATGAGCACTGTCTCCCGCCACAGATCGGAACTCGCGTTGTTGATCAGCAGGTCGATGCTGTCCCGCTCGACCACCTCTTTCGCCGCAAGAAACTCCTGGAAGGTCCGGTGCACGAAGTCGATCCGACCAATGACAGGCTGCCGGACCAAGCCGCTGCGTTCGAGCAGGTGCAGCAGGACCTCCTCAGGCTTCTGAGTCACTCCGGGCATTGAGGCGATCTTGAGCCTCAGCTGGTGGATGGCCTCCTCCCGGGACATCTCGGCCCGGCCGTTCTCGTTCAGCCACCAAGCCAGGGCCCTCAGCAAGGCCCTCTTTTCGACAGCGCTGAGCTGAGCCCCTCCACCGACCGGGACCCTCTTGTCGGCATCGCGACGCTCCAGCAGCATGTCAAGCGCCGCCTCGTAGAGCGTCATCCGGTCGCGCGGCAGGTTGGCCCGCCGATCGAGGTTCAGCGCGCAGATCATTGCGCACAAGAGGGGGTTCCGAGCCAGTGCGCGTAGATGCGGCCTGGAGTCCAAATGCACCAGCAAACTCCGCTGGTGCCCGGGAACGTCCTCGCGCGGGCACGGAAGGGCGATCTCCAGCCCGGCCGTCGAATCCAGAAGGGCGTTGTGCCAGCGTTCGATGAAAATGCGAACGTCCTGCGGGTTCATCGGCTCGAGGGTGACAGGGTGGAACTTGTCGGCAACGAGCCACTGCTGCGTTCCCTCCGAAGGGCGCGAGGTGACGACCACCAGGCACTCCGGGAAACGGACGTTGAGCCCGCGCAGCCACTCCCTCACCTTCGCGCGTTCCTGCTCTGGGAGTTCGTCCACGCCGTCGATCAGGAACAACGCACGCCCTGCTTCCGCGACACGGTCGACCCAGCCTTCTGGGACGGGTCCCCACTGGGGAGCGTTGGCGTGCAGAAGGAACTCGTCTCCGCTGGGCAGCCGATTCTCGGAAAAGTCGCGGAGTCGGATGAGGAAGGGCACCCTCCCGTTCCAGTCCGAAAGCCTGCCGACGAACCGCCGTCGCACCGCCGTGATCGCGATCCACTGCAGGAGGGTGCTCTTCCCGGCACCGGCATCACCCTGGATGAGGATGAGCCGTTTGCCGCCGAGCGCGTTCTCCACGCGAACCACGTCTTGGGGTCTCTCCTCGGGGGCCGCGCCGACCGGAGTCTCGGCCTTTTCCGCGGTCTGCCGAGACTTGTGACCGGCGGTTGCCGCCGATGCCGTGAGGCTGAGGTAGGCAACCGTCAAGGTGATCGTCGGTTCGTAGTAGTTCGTCGTGATACCGAGGATGTCCAACCGGTCGTACAGGTTGCTGGCCAGCTCGAAGTACTGGTCCCGAAACTCCTCGTCCTGGTCTTCCTCGGTCGACGCCCTCAGCTCGGTAACCGGAAGGCGATCGAGTACCTCGCCCAGTTGCCCGGCGATGCTGCTCAACCGGGAGAGCATTTCGACGGACGCACGTGCGTCGAACTCCGGTAGGTCGCGGATCAGGTGCGCCAAGTAGTAGCAGACCTGGTCGAGCAGCAGCTCGAACAGTTGCCCTGCCGGCTCCGAGAGATCCCCGTTCCGCACCGTCTGAGGGGTATGTTCTCTGATCTCCCGCGCCAAGCCGATGGGATTCAGATCGACCCGGAAGATAACCGCGTCGGTCAAGTCCGCGCGCTCAAGCGCGTCGGCGACCGCGAGGGTCGCGGCCTCGCGCTCGTTGCCCGCGAGTTCCGGGAACTCATTCTCACAGAGCGGCTGCAGGCGATCCGCGACCTGGTCCTCGATCTCTTCCACCTTGCGCCGGAATTCACGCTGGTGGCGCAGCACCGGGTACCGGTACGCGATCAGTTCGGCAAGCTCCATCTCGCGACGGTCCGCGCTCGTCCGGTTCGACAACCACGCCCGCGCCGCCCGTTTGGCCAGCGCGGCCCCTACCTTCAGCAAGGCTGCTTCAAGCCCGACGATGACAGCACTCCCTCTTCGCACAGCCGATGCACTCCGTCGAGCTCACAGTCGCCGATCTCACACGTGCCGTTACGACTGCTGGGACTGTCGCCTGTCGTGGAACACCAGGCGCCCCCGGCGGGTTAGGTTGGGGCATGAGCGCCGATCTGGAGCAGGTTCGCACGCTGTCGCTGCAGGAGCACGGCCTTGCCACCGTCGCCACCACTCGGGCCGATGGGACCGTGCACTCGTCCGTCGTCAACGCCGGGGTCTTCGACGATCCGGTGACCGGGGCCGCCGGGGTTGCCTATGTCGCCGTCGGGAAGGCGCACAAGCTCGCGCTGCTGCGGCGGGCCGGGCACGCCACCGTGACCTTCCGGCGGGGGTGGAACTGGCTCTCCGTCACCGGGGCCACCCACCTCGTCGGGCCGGACGATCCCGATCCCGCGTTCGACCCCGCGGGGCTGCCACAGCTGCTGCGCGACGTCTTCAAGGCCGCGACCGGGACGCACGACGACTGGGCCGAGTACGACCGCGTGATGGCCGAGGAGCGGCGGGTTGCGGTGTTCATCCGGGCGGACCGGATAATCGGCAATTCCTGATCCTTCCGCCTCCCGGGAGTCGTCGTTGTCCGAGTCACCACCTCGCGTCAGCACGCCGGTCAAGGTCCTGCTCGGCGTGCTCCTCGTCGCCGATGCCGGGTTCGGCGTGGTCCTCGCCCTCGGGCTGGTGCGCGGCCTGTCGCCGTGGCTGATCGGCGGGGCCTACGCGGCGAGCGTGCTCTTCGCCGTGCTGGCCTACCGCGCGTCCCGCGCCCGCGAGCTCAAACGCGGCTTCGAGGGCCTCCAGGACCTCACCGTCGGCGAAGAAGGCCTCCGCCTGCCCGCGGGCACGCTCAGCACGCGCGTGATCCCGTGGACGCAGATCGCCGACATCACGCCCCGCCGCTCGGCCCGCTTCGGCGACGGCTTCGTGCGCGACGCCCTCTGGGTCGACCTGGTCACCGGCGGCGGCGTCGAGAGCTCCGTACAGCGCTACGCACCGCGCGGGCGGCTCGCCCCGGCGCCGCCGGGCCGGCGGCAGTTCGAGCAGACCGCGATCCTCGACCCCGGCCTGTTCGACGCCGTGGTCGAGCGCCTCCGGAAGGAACTGCGGCACCGGCAGCTGCACGCCCAGCTCCGCGGCTCACCCCGCATCCGCCACCACTGACCCGGCCCCGGCTCAGCCGCGCCGCCCCAGCAGCTCCCGGGGCACGATCCGCACCGGGAACGGCAGCTCGACCTCCAGCACCTCGTCACCCGCGGCCTTGTCCACCTGCTGGTAGTGCCCGTCGCCGTCCAGCTCGAACACCGTCAGCGCCGGGTCGGCCGGGTCGATCACCCAGTAGCTGCCGGTGCCGAGCCGTTCGTAGACCGCCTTCTTGAGGTTCAGGTCGTAGATCGCCGTGCTGGGCGACAGCACTTCGACGGCGAGCACCGGCGGCGCCGGGAGGTCCTTCTCGGTGAAGTCCGCCGCCCGGCCGACCAGGACGTCCGGCTGCAGCTCGATCCGGTCGCCGTGGTGCACCGCGAACGGGGCGCCGAGCACGTCGAACTCCGGCGGGCACACCGCTTCCAGCACGCCGTAGAGCCGGTAGGCGATCTTCTGGTGCCGCAGCCCGGGTGCCGGGGTCACGAGCAGCGCCCCGTCGATGAGTTCGTATCTTCGGCCGTCATCCGGCATCCCCTCCAGGTCGCGCACCGTCATGGGGCCCGACCCGGTCGGATACTGGAAGTCCATCATGAGAGTCATCGTGCCCTCCTTTCGCTCTTCGCACCAGAGCACCAGAGAGCACCGACAGAAACCGCATCGAACACGGGTTCGGCGCCGTTATTCACGCGGAAGAGTGAATAACGGCGCCGGTGTCACTTCGAGGCGACACTCACTTCTTGTTCTTGCCCGAGTCCTCAGTGGACAGTGCGGCGACGAAGGCCTCCTGCGGGACCTCGACCCGGCCGACGGTCTTCATCCGCTTCTTGCCTTCCTTCTGCTTCTCCAGCAGTTTCCGCTTCCGCGAGATGTCACCGCCGTAGCACTTCGCCAGCACGTCCTTGCGGATCGCGCGGATCGTCTCCCGCGCGATGATCCGCGAACCGACCGCCGCCTGGATCGGGACCTCGAACTGCTGGCGCGGGATCAGCTCGCGCAGCCGCGTCGCCATGCGGTTGCCGTAGCCGTAGGCCGCGTCCTTGTGCACGATCGCGGAGAACGCGTCGACGGTTTCGCCCTGCAGCAGGATGTCCACCTTGACCAGATCCGCGATCTGCTCTCCCGCCTCTTCGTAGTCGAGGGACGCGTAACCACGCGTACGCGACTTCAGCGTGTCGAAGAAGTCGAAGATGATTTCCGCGAGCGGGATGTTGTAGCGCAGTTCGACGCGGTCTTCGGACAGGTAGTCCATGCCGAGCAGGGTGCCGCGCTTCGTCTGGCACAGCTCCATGATCGTGCCGACGAACTCCGACGGCGCGAGGATGCTGACCTTCGACACCGGCTCGTGGACCTCGGCGATCTTCAGCCCGGTCGGCCAGTCCGACGGGTTGGTCACGACGACCTCGCTGCGGTCCTCCAGGACCACGCGGTAGATGACGTTCGGCGCCGTCGAGATGAGGTCGAGCCCGAACTCGCGCTCCAGCCGGTCGCGCGTGATCTCCAGGTGCAGCAGGCCGAGGAAGCCGCAGCGGAAGCCGAAGCCCAGCGCCACCGACGTCTCCGGCTCGTAGTCGAGCGCGGCGTCGTTGAGCTGGAGCTTGTCCAGCGCCTCGCGCAGCTCCGGGTAGTCCGAGCCATCCACCGGATACAGTCCGGAATAGACCATCGGCTTCGGCTCGCGGTAGCCCGCCAGCGCCTCCTTCGCGCCGTGGCGCTCGGACGTCACGGTGTCGCCGACCTTCGACTGCCGGACGTCCTTCACACCGGTGATCAGGTAGCCGACCTCGCCGACGCCGAGCCCCTTGCTGGGCTTGGGTTCCGGCGAGATGATGCCGACCTCGAGCAGCTCGTGCGTGGCGCCGGTCGACATCATCTTGATCTTCTCGCGCGGCGTGATCTTGCCGTCGACGACGCGGATGTAGGTGACGACGCCGCGGTAGGTGTCGTACACCGAGTCGAAGATCATCGCGCGGGCAGGCGCGTCGGCGTCGCCCTGCGGCGCCGGGACCTGCTTGACGACCTCGTCGAGCAGGTCGCCGACCCCCATGCCGGTCTTGGCCGAGACCCGCAGCACGTCCTCGGGCTCGCAGCCGATGATGTGGGCCAGCTCACCCGCGTACTTGTCGGGGTCGGCCGAGGGCAGGTCGATCTTGTTGAGCACCGGGATGATCTGGAGGTTGTTCTCCAGCGCGAGGTACAGGTTGGCCAGGGTCTGGGCCTCGATCCCCTGCGCCGCGTCGACCAGCAAGATCGCGCCTTCGCACGCCTCCAGCGCCCGCGAGACCTCGTAGGTGAAGTCGACGTGGCCGGGGGTGTCGATCATGTGCAGGACGTGGTCCTGGCCGTCGACCTGCCAGGGCAGCCGGACGTTCTGCGCCTTGATGGTGATGCCGCGCTCGCGCTCGATGTCCATCCGGTCGAGGTACTGAGCGCGCATGGCCCGCTCTTCCACGACGCCGGTGAGCTGCAGCATGCGGTCGGCCAGGGTGGACTTGCCGTGGTCGATGTGCGCGATGATGCAGAAGTTCCGGATGAGCTCCGGAGGCGTGAAGGTGGTGTCGGCGAACGTCGTCACTCGAATGAGTCCTCGGAAAGTCGGGGATGGCCACCTCTATGTTCCCATGACCCTCCGGGTGCGGGTGGGGGTCATCCCCGATGCGGGGTTTCGCGATCCGTGGTGCCCTCGAAGTATGAGCACTCCGCACCAGCCGGCGCCCCCTCCCCAGCCGGAGACCAGCGGCTTTTCCCGCGTTCTCGACCGTGCGTTCGGTCACCCCTCCGGCCCGCTCGGCCGCCTCGGCGGCTGGGTCATGGCGCGGGGCAACGCCGCCACCGAACACCGCGTCGTCGACCTGGCGAAGATCGAACCGGACGAGACCGCCCTGGTCGTCGGCCCCGGCCCCGGCATCGGCCTGGCCGCCACCGCGCGCCTGGCCGGGCGCACCATCGGCGTCGACCCCTCCCCCGAGATGCTCGCGCTGTGCCACGAGCGCTGCGGCGACCGCGCCGAGCTGCGCGAAGGGTCCGCCGCGCACACCGGCGAGCCGGACGGCTCGGTCGACGTCGTGCTGAGCGTCAACAACGTGATGCTGTGGGACGACCGCGCGGCGGGCTTCGCCGAGCTGTTCCGGGTGCTGCGCCCCGGCGGGCGGCTGCTGCTGTCCGCGCACGAGAAGTGGCTGCCCGTGAGCAGGCACGTGCTGGCCGACGAGGCCGCGGCCGCGGGCTTCGCCGACCTGCAGACGTGGACCTGGGAGCCGCCCGGGTTCGCCGCGCTCGCCGCGCAGCTGCGGGCCGTCAAGCCCGCCTAGCGGGTGTCCGTGCGGATCGGGTGGCCTTCGGGCACCTCGACCAGCACGATCCGCGTGCCGTCCGGGTCGGCGATCCAGGCCTCGTCGAGGCCCCAGGGCTCCCGCCGGGCGTCCCGCACCGGCTCCAGGCCCTTCGCCTTCAGGTCGGAAAGCGTCCCGGCGAGGTCACGGACCTGCAGCCACAGCACCAGGTCGGGCGACGAGCCGGTTTCGCCCGCGCCTGACACTTCCAGGGAGCCGTGCCCGAGGAAGAACACGGTGCCGCCGGGGAACTCGCGCTCCACGGCCAGGCCGAGGGTGTCGCGGTAGAACGCGGTGGTCGCGGCGGCGTCGCGCGGGCGGACGATCAGCCTGCTCTTCAGGACTTCCATCGCACCATCCCTACCGGACGGGCTCAGGCGGCCGCAATCGCGGCGATGCCGGACAGCACGATCACCGACCCGGCCAGCCGCCGGACGGCGTTGCTTTCGCCCAGCACCAGCCACGCGGCGACGCCGCCGATCACGATGCTCAGCTCCCGGGCGGGCGCGACCAGGCTGACCGGCGCCATCGTGAGCGCGAACAGCACGAGGATGTACGCGACCGGCGACAGCACGGCGACCAGCAGCACCTCCCGGCGCTGCTCGCGCCAGAGGCGGCGGACTTCGGCGCGGCCGGCCAGGGCGCCGGGCACGAGCATCGCGCTCTGCAGGATCGAGCCGAGGCCGAAGTAGACGACCGGCGGCACGCCGAGGCCGGTCACGGAGTGCGCGTCCCAGAGGGTGTAGCCGGCGATGGTGGCGCCGGTCAGCAGGCCGTAGAGGATCCCCGCCTTGACCGCACGGGGGTCCTCGGCCGTGCGGCCGGTGCTGATCACCAGCACGCCGGCGATGACCAGGAACGCGCCGACCAGGCCGAGGACGCCCGGCCGCTCGCCGAGCACCAGGACGGCGGCCAGCACCGACAGCAGCGGCCCGGTGCCCCGCGCGACCGGGTAGACGACGGAGAGGTCCCCGACGCGGTACCCGCGTTGCAGGACGACGCCGTAGGCCACGTGCAGCACCGCCGTCACCACGGCGGCGAGCAGCCAGCTCCACTGTGGACGTTCGGGCTCGGCGACGAGCAGCACGACGGTCACCGGCAGCAGGAGGACGGCGGAAACCGTGTAGTAGAGCCAGACGAACTGGGTGCCGCCCGAGGAGATCCGCTTGGCGGCGAGGTTCCACGCGGCGTGCACGACGGCGGCGACGAGGACGAGGGACAAAGCGGTGGCGTTCACGGGACCCCCTTACGGTGTTTTCGCGCGCGCGAAAACCGGGTCCTCCAGGCTTTTGCCCCGTCAGATGAACGACCGGCCGTCCGGGCCCGCCGATGGTGCCGCTCGGACCAGACCCGCCCGGCCCTGGTTGTGTGGTGCGGTGTGCGCGGACCGGCGGCGGAACCCTAGGCACTGACCGCCGTCCACCGTACTCCCGCCGCCGGACGCCCGCGGCCCGGCTGTTAAAGTGGGCCCTCGCTGCCCGTGCGGCATTCCGTCATGGAGGAAACCCGCTTTCCGCGGGGCCACTTCAGCGCGGCGGCGATCTCACCGAGTGAAGCAGGAGTTGCCCTATGGCCAACATCAAGTCGCAGATCAAGCGCATCACCACGAACGAGAAGGCGCGTCAGCGCAACCAGGCGATCCGGTCCTCGGTGAAGACCGCGATCCGCAAGGTCCGCGAAGCCGCCGAGGCCGGCGACAAGGCCAAGGCCGTCGAGCTGCAGCGCGACGCCGCCCAGAAGCTGGACAAGGCCGTCTCGAAGGGCGTCATCCACGCCAACCAGGCCGCCAACAAGAAGTCGGCGCTGGCCAAGCGCGTCAACGCGCTCTGAGCTGGTTGATTTCTGGGAAGGCCCCGGCTCCGGCCGGGGCCTTCTTCGTGTCCGGGGTCAGCCCTTGGCGGCCGCCACCTCGAGGACGGCTCGCTCCAGCGCGTAGCCCGGGTCCGCCGCCACGCCCTTGACCTCGGCGTTCAGCCGCGCGACCACCCGCATGGCCGTCGCGAGCCCGTCCTGGTTCCAGCCGCGGGACTGGCCCTGCGCCTTGCGGATCTTCCACGGCGGCATGCCCAGCTCGCCCGCCATCTGGTTCGGGTTGCCGCGACCGGCACCCGAGACGCGCGCGATCGTGCGGACGGCGTCCGCCAGCGCGTCGGCCACCAGGACGTGCGGGACCCCGAGCTGCATCGCCCAGCGCAACGACTCCAGCGCCGCCGAACGGTCGCCGCTGACCGCCTTCTCCGCGACCGCGAACCCGGTCACGTCGGCGCGGCCGCGGTGGTACTGGCGGACGGCGTCGGCGTCGACCGCGCCGCCTGTGTCGGCGACCAGCTGACTGGCCGCCGAGGAGAGTTCACGCAGGTCGGAGCCCACGGCGTCGATCAGCGCGGCGACGCCGGCGGGGTCGATCTTGCCGCCCGCCCGGCGCACCTCGTGCCGCACGAACTGCTCGCGCTCGGCCGGTTTCGTCAGCTTCGGGCACTCGGTGATCTCGGCCCCGGCCTTCTTCAGCGCCGCCGGGAGCGACTTGCCCGCCTTGCTGCGGCCGCCGCCGGTGTGCACGACGACGAGCACGACCCCGTCCGCCGGGTCCTTCAGGTAGGACGCGACGGCGTCGGCCAGCTCCTGCGAGATGTCCTGAGCCGATTCGAGGACGATCACCCGGCCTTCGCTGAACAGCGACGGGCTCACCAGTTCGGCCAGCTCGGGCGCTGTGAGATCGGACACCCGGACCCGGGTCAGCTCGGCCGTCGGGTCCGTCGCGCGGGCGGCGGCGAGCGTGTCGCGGACGGCCCGCTCGATCAGCAGTTCTTCGTCACCCAGGACCAGGTGCAGCGGGGCCGGGGCGGTGGCTTGCGCGGTCACCCCCGAATCTTCTCACCCGCGCGGCGGTGCGCCCGCTCCGGTGATGTCGGGCGGCCACCGTGGCACGGTCCGCGCGGGATGTCGTACGGTGTAGCCGAGGCAGCCCGCCCCGGGGAGACCCGGCGTGCGCGCACCGACAACCGAATACCGCTCATCCAGAGGGGCAGAGGGAACGGCCCGACGAAGCCCCGGCAACCGGCGTACAGCCCGTCATCCCGCGATCGCGGGGTAGCTGACGACCACGGTGCCAATTCCGGCCCGCTTCGGCGGGGCAGATGAGGAAAGGAACCTCGCGATGACCGCAACCCTCGGCACGACCTCCACCACCAAGACCCCGGACCTCGGTCCCGCCGTCGAACTGGTGTCGAAGGAAGAGGGTCACCGGCAGCCGCTCGCCCCCGAATTCGTCTCCGCCGAAGACTTCTCGCCGCTCGAGGTCGCCTACGACTTCGGCCGCGTCCGCCGCGAAGACATCGAGGCCGGCCCCAAGAACATCTGGCGCTACAAGAAACTCCTCCCGGTTCCGTCCAACGTCGAAGAGATCCCGAACACCGAGCCGGGCGCGACCCGCCTGGTCCGCGCCGACCGCCTCGCCAAGGAACTCGGCCTCAAGCGCGTGTGGGTCAAGGACGACACCGGCAACCCGACGCACTCGTTCAAGGACCGCGTCGTCGCCGTCGCGCTGGCCGCGGCCCGCGAGTTCGGCTTCGAGGTACTCGCGTGTCCGTCGACCGGCAACCTGGCCAACGCGACGGCCGCCGCCGCGGCCCGCGCCGGCTGGCGGTCGGTCGTGCTGATCCCGAAGACCCTCGAGCGCGCCAAGATCCTCACCACCGCCGTGTACGACGGTGACCTCGTCGCGGTCGACGGCAACTACGACGACGTCAACCGCCTCGCCACCGAGCTGGCCGGCGAGCACCCGAAGTGGGCGTTCGTGAACGTGAACGTCCGGCCGTACTACTCGGAAGGCTCGAAGACGCTGGCCTTCGAAGTCGCCGAGCAGCTCGGCTGGCGCATCCCGCCGCAGATCGTCGTGCCGATCGCCTCCGGTTCGCAGCTGACGAAGGTGGACAAGGGTTTCCGCGAGCTGGGTCAGCTCGGTCTCGTGGACGCCAGCCCGTACAAGGTGTTCGGCGCGCAGGCCACCGGTTGCTCGCCGGTGTCGGCAGCGTTCCGCGCCGGCCACGACGTCGTCCAGCCGGTGAAGCCGGACACCATCGCCCGCTCGCTGGCGATCGGCAACCCGGCCGACGGCCCCTACGTCCTCGACATCGTCAACCGCACCGGCGGCGCGATCGAGGACGTCACGGACGAAGAGGTCGTCGAAGGCATCCGGCTGCTGGCCCGCACCGAAGGCATCTTCACCGAAACGGCGGGCGGGGTCACCGTCGCCACGGCGAAGAAGCTGGTCGAGACCGGCAAGCTGGACCCGGACGCCGAGACCGTCCTGCTGATCACCGGCGACGGCCTCAAGACCCTCGACGCGATCGAGAACCACGTCGGCCCCAAGGCGACCGTGCCGCCGTCGGCCGCCGCCGTGAACGAGGCGCTCGGCTACTGACGTCCGCGCCGCCCGGGACGCGCCGCTCGGCGCGCCCCGGGTTCAGCGGCGAGGCGGCCCACGGGGTTC
>NZ_JAAGNB010000826.1:0-12041 GCF_010550475.1 Amycolatopsis sp. SID8362 | reverse complement strand
TGACGCACCGAAGGCCACATTGGGGCGCGTGGATGGCGACCGGCTGTAACGAATCACCCGGTCGGCCGATAGCTCGTTCGTGTCCGGGGGTGGCCCCGGCCCTCATGAACGGACTACCCGATGCGACGCCTGTCCCTCGCCGCCGCCCTTGTGGCCGGCTCCCTCGTCCTCGCCGCCTGCTCCGGCACCTCCGGCACGGTCGAACCCGCTGGCGCCTCCTCCTCCGCGGCCGCCGCCGCGCCCAGTTCGGCCGCGGCGCCGGCGCTCGAGGCCGCCAAGGTCGGGTCCGCCGTGGCCGAGGCCGCCGCGCAGGCGTCCTCCGTGCGTGTCAAGGGCACCATGGCGAGCGAGGGCAACATCAACCTGGACCTGCAGCTCAACCAGGACAGCGCGAGCGGCACCGTGGTCAAGGACGGCATCGAGATCCCCGTCCTGCGCGTCGGCGACAAGTACTACTTCCGCTTCACCGACTCGCTGATCAAGGAAGCCGGCATCCCGGCCTCGGTCGGCAAGAAGCTCAGCGGCAAGTGGGTGCCGTCCACGGCCAAGATCGGCGCCGGCATCGGTGACGCCTTCAAGGTGTTCCTCGACTACAAGTCGTTCACCGACAACACCGTCGGCGAGCTGAAGTCGGCCACCTTCACCGGGGGCGAGCCCACCACGCTCGGCGGCGTCGCGGCGCTGAACTTCACCAGCCCGGAGGGCACCGCCACGGTCGCCGCCGACGCGCCGCACTACCTGCTGCGCATGCAGGACCCCAAGAGCGGCGCCATCGAGTTCGGCGACTGGAACAAGCCCACCACCGTCAAGGCGCCCCCGGCGTCGGAGATCTACTCCGGTCCCGGCGCCTGAACCCGGACCGGGACGCCGCCGCGGACCGTGCCCAGATTGGTCAGTGCCACGTTCTCGAGGCCGTTGCCCGGGCCGCCGTCGCTGGTGACCGCCAGCGCGAGGGTGTTGCGGCCGTCCGGGTCCAGGACGCCGGCCGGCAGCACGAACGTGTGCTGCGGGCCGACGTCCGCGACGTACTGCCCGAGCTGCCACCCGTTGACGAAGATCAGCGCCCGGTAGCGGCCGCCCGAGCGCGGGACCGCCGGGTCGCCGATGGTCAGGCCCAGTGCGGCGTCGTGCCCCTTCGGCACGGCGAGGGTGAAGTCCGTGCGGTACCACGTGGTCCCGGGCGCGGCCGTGGCGGCGGGGACCTGTCCCGCCGCCCACCCCGCGTCGGAGTGGCGGGGCAGGGCCCAGCCGGCCAGCTCGCCGTCGAGGCCGCCGTTGTTCAGCGGGCCCCGCACGGGGTCCGGGACGCCGCCGCGGATCTTCCACGCGACCCCGGTGAGCGACGCCGAGAGCAGCCCGCGGCCTTCCTTGTGGGCGTCGTTGACGCCGCCGTCCTCGTTGTGGCCGTTGTTCCGCACCATCACCGACAGGACGTGGTCGCCGTCGCCGCGCAGTTCGGCCGGTACGGCGAAGGTCGCGGTGCCGGTCGTCGGCGGGGCGGCAAGCGCGCTCGGCAGCACGTGCTGGCCGAGGTAGTGCCCGTCCAGCCACGCCTGCAGCATCCCGGCGCCGCCTCCGCCGTAGCCGAGGCTCAGCGACTCCGGGACCGCGCCGCCGAAGTGCCCGCGGTACCAGACGTCGCCGGTGTGGAAGCCGTAGTCGTCCGCGGTGAGCGCCGGTTTGTCCACTTTGGTCCACGCCGTGTCGTCGTAGCCCGCCGCCGCCTCGGGTGAGCCGGGTGCCTGCTTCCAGCCGGTCAGCGCGGGCAGCGTCACCGCGTCCGGGCCGGGCAGCTGCACCGTCGCCAGCAGGCTCGACGAAGTCGTCCGCCGGGCCGGGACCGGCCGCCCGTTCCACGTGATCCGCGCGCCCGGTCCCCACACCTCGAGGTCACTGGCCTGTGCGGTGTCTCCGGTGAGCGCGAGCACGTTCCCGTCGGCGCGGGCCGTCCGCAGCAACGCGGGTCCGCGGACCAACGCGGGACCCTGCCGCCAGAACGTGTCCGCGGTGCCGTCGTCGGCGAGCAGCAGCGTGACCGGTGGCCGGTCGGCGCCGGACACCCGGACCCTGGCGAGTCCATTGTGGACGTAGTTCAGCCGCAGGTCGCCGCGTGCCTCGTCCCAAGTGGACGTGACGGCGCCCGCCAGCACCTCGACCTTCGGGGCGCTGGTGTAGCGCAGCGTCGTCTCGCCGTCCTCGCCCGGCCGTCCGTGCAGCAGCGCCGTTCCGCCGGCCGCGGTCATGATCTCCGACGTCGAGTAGACCAGGTGCTGGCCCGCCAGCTCGAAGTTCGCCACCAGCTGCTTGGCGTCCTGGCCGCGCACCCGGAGCGTCCCCGACTGCGGCACCGTGTAGGAACCGTCCGGTGTGGACAGCGGGAAGGTGAAGACGTCGTCCGTGGTGTTCTTCGACGGATTGTGCATCGGCACGTAGAAATGCGTCAACGTGTCCGGGTTGACGTTGTGGTACACCTTCACCGCGGCCGACGACGGCGTGACGGCGTCCGCCTTGTCCTGCTTGGTGATCGGCGGCACGGCCTGCAGGAAGTAACCCAGTTCCTTCATCGTGTACGCCTTGGGCCGCAGCTGCCGGGCTTCGTCGATGGCCGCGCCGTAGTCGTAGGAGCTGTAGACCACCGGTGCCGGCAGCCAGCCCCACGACGTGCCGCCGAAGGTCATGTAGAAGTTCTGGACGGTGAGCCCGTTCGCGATGTTGGTGCCGTAGAAGACGCGCTCGTAGCCCGGTCCCTCGCGGACGGCCGTGCACGGGTAGGTGCCGTTGCTGCCCCAGTAGTCGAACCAGCCGCCGCCGAACTCGGCGGTGAAGCCCGGCGTGTTCGGGGACGCGCTCGCGCCGCCCTTCGCCCCGCCCGGGCCGTACAAACCCCAGTCCGGTGCGGTGTTCGGGGAGCCGGGTGTCGCATCGGGACGGCAGGTGCCACCGGGGTAGGTGTCCCACGCGTAGAGGTCGACCTTGCCGGGCACGGTACCGGGCACGCCGGAGTCCGGCGGCACCCAGATCCCGTTGCGGCCCTTGTCGTTGTGGAAGATCGGGACGGCGATGCCGTCCGCGCGCACCTTGTCGTAGAGGTGGGCGATGTAGTTGCGCTGGCTCTCGCCGGTGGCGGCCAGCTCGTTCTCGATCTGGTACAGGATCACCGAGCCGCGGCCGTCGACGTACTGGTGCCGCGCGATGACGCGGTCGATCGCGGTCAGCCACTCGTCGGCCGCGGCGAGGTAGTCCGGCGCGTCGCTGCGGGCGGTGCCCGCCTGGGTGGTCAGCCAGCCGGGGAAGCCGCCGCCGGTGACCTCGGCGTTGATGTACGGACCGGGCCGCGCGATCACGTACAGGCCCGTCTCCCGCGCGAGGTCGAGCACCTTGTCCATGTCCCGGACGCCGGTGAAGTCGTACACGCCCGGCGCGGGGGAGTGGTAGTTCCAGTCGAAGTAGATCGACACGGCGGTGTAGCCGGTCGCCTTCATCTTCTGCAGCACGTCACGCCAGAGGTCCGGGCTGGGCAGCCGGAACGGGTGGAACTCTCCGGACCAGACGAACTCCCGCCGCCCGTCGAGCAGCATCGAATACCTGTCGAACGTGATCCGGTGCTTCGGCGCGGCCGTGGCGGCGGGCGCGGTGCTCAGCCCGGCCGCCGTGGCGAGGACGAGGAACACGGTGAGCAGACGGCGCATCGTCAGGGGCCTCCGGTCAGCTCGCGACCGCTGTGGTCGAGCCGATTCAAGCCACGCGCGCCGGCGCTTGTCAACCTCCGCGACCCGATCAGTCCAATACCCCAGTAAGCGCTTTCTCCGAAAACCGGCGGTCCTCAAACGCGGAGCTGCGTGCTAGCGTGGGAGCGCTCCCAGATCGAACTGTCCTGTCGAGCGGTACTCCAGGAGGTCGGTATGAAGTGGCGTTTTCTCCGCACGGCCGTGGCGGGCCTGCTGCTGGCCGCCTGCGCCGTCGTGGCCCCCGCGCCGGCCCACGCGGCCACGCCGACGCGGGTCATGGCACTCGGTGACTCCATCACGGGGTCGCCCGGGTGCTGGCGGGCCCTGCTGTGGCGGCACCTGCAGGAGACCGGGCACACCGACGTCGACTTCGTCGGCACGCTGCCGCCGCAGGGCTGCGGGTTCACCTACGACGGCGAGAACGAAGGCCACGGCGGCTTCCTCGCCACCGGGATCGCCCGGGACAACCAGCTGCCCGGCTGGCTGTCCTCGACGCACCCGGACGTCGTCCTGATGCACCTGGGCACCAACGACGTGTGGAACGGCATCGCGCCGGGCACGATCCTCGACGCCTTCACCACGCTGCTGGGCCAGATGCGCGCGAGCAACCCGGCGACCAAGCTGATCGTCGCGAAGATCATCCCGATGAACCCGTCGAACTGCGCGGCCTGCGCCCAGCGGGTGGTCGACCTGAACGCCGCCATCCCGGGGTGGGCCGCCGCGCACAGCACGGCCGCGTCGCCGATCACCGTGGTCGACCAGTGGACCGGGTTCGACACCGCGGCCGACACCACCGACGGCGTCCACCCCAACGGCACCACCGGCATCGCGAAGATGGAGAGCAAGTGGTACCCCGCGCTGGTCGCGGCGCTGAGCCCGAGCACGCCGGCCGCGACCGGGCTGCACGTCGACGGCACGCGCGTGGCCGAGGCGAACGGCGCCGCGTTCGTGATGCGCGGGGTCAACCACCCGTACGCCTGGTACACCGGCCAGAACAGCGCGTTCGCGAACATCAAGTCGTTCGGGGCCAACACCGTCCGGGTCGTGCTCGGCAGCGGCAAGCGGTGGGGACCCACCTCGGCGGCCGAGGTCACGAACATCATCGGGCTGTGCAAGCAATCCCGGCTGATCTGCGTCCTGGAAGTGCACGACACCACCGGGTACGGCGAGGAAAGCGCGGCGGCGAGCCTCGACCAGGCCGCCGACTACTGGATCAGCATCGCGAACGCGTTGAAGGGCCAGGAAAACTACGTCGTCATCAACCTCGGCAACGAGCCGTTCGGCAACAACCAGCAGGTCAGCGCCACCTGGGCGAGCGCGACGTCGAGCGCGATCACCCGGCTCCGCGGTGCCGGGCTGCAGCACCTGATCATGGCCGACGCGCCGATGTGGGGTCAGGACTGGCAGAACATCATGCGGGACAACGCGGCTTCGGTGCTCAGCGCCGATCCGCAGCACAACACGGTGTTCTCGATCCACATGTACGGCGTCTACGACACCGCGGCCGAGATCAACGCCTACTTCGACGCCTTCCGCACCGCCGGGCTGCCCCTCGTCGTCGGCGAATTCGGCAACATGCACAGCGACGGTGACCCGGACGAGGACACCATCATGGCCCAGGCGCAGGCCCGCGGCCTCGGCTACCTCGGCTGGTCGTGGAGCGGCAACGGCAGCGACGTCGCCTACCTCGACATGACCAACGGCTTCGACCCCACGAGCCTGACCGCGTGGGGCGAGCGGTTCCTCAACGGCGCCAACGGTGTCCGGCAGACGTCGAAGGAGGCGACGATCTACGGCGGCGGCACCGTGGACACGCAGGCACCGACGACGCCGGGCACCCCGGCGGTCTCGGGCGTGACCTCCTCCGGTGTCACGCTGAGCTGGACGGCGTCGACCGACGACGTCGGCGTCACCGGCTACGACGTCCTCCGCGCGCCCGGCGCGTCCGGCGGCACCTTCGCCGTGGTCGGTTCGAGCGGGACGACGACGTTCACCGACAGCGGCCTGTCCGCTTCGAGCACCTACCGCTACCAGGTGCGGGCCAAGGACGCCGCGGGCAACACCTCGGCCGCGTCCGGCGCCGTGACGGCGACGACGAGCGCGGGCGGCGGCACCGGCGCGTGCAAGGTCGCCTACTCCGCGCCGGGCTGGGGCGGTGGCAACGGGTTCACCGCTTCGGTGACCATCACGAACACCGGCACGAGCACCCTCACCGGCTGGACACTGGCCTTCACCTACACCGCGGGCCAGAAGGTGACGCTGCCCGGCTGGGGCGCGACGTTCACCCAGTCCGGCAGCGGCGCGGTGACGGCGACGAACCTGGCCTGGAACGGCACCCTGGCACCGAACGCCGCCACCGGCATCGGCTTCAACGGCACCTACACCGGGAGCAACCCGGCACCGGCGTCCTTTTCCTTGAACGGGAGCACTTGCACGATCGGCTGATCGAGTCTACTTCGGACGGAGAAGGTCATGTCCCTGCGCACATCCGCCCTCAGCCGGCTGCTGGCCGTGGGCTTGCTGGCGGCCGGGTTCGCCCAGGCACCGGCGGTGGCGGCGGCGTCGCCGCAGATAGATCGGCTGAACCGCGGGGTGGTGAGCGTCCACACCGCCGCGGGCAACCGGGTCGGCTGGCGGCTGCTCGCCGGCGACCCGGCCGGGGTCGCGTTCGCCGTCTACCGCGACGGCACCCGCGTGGCCACGACCCCCGCCGGCGGGCCGACCGGGTACCTGGACGCCGGCGCGCCCGCCGGCGCGAAGTACACCGTGCACGCGGTGGTCGGCGGCGTCGAGCGGGCGTCGGCGTTCGCCGCGGAGGAGTCGCTGACGCTCGACAGCACGGCCGCGGCGGGCACCCGCGACGTGCCGATCCAGGTCCCGCCCGGCGGCACGACGCCGTCGGGCGAGAGCTACACCTACAGCGCCAACGACGCCAGCGTCGGCGACCTGGACGGCGACGGGCAGTACGAGTTCGTTGTGAAGTGGGATCCCAGCAACGCCAAGGACAATTCGCAGTCCGGCTACACCGGCAACGTCTACGTCGACGCCTACCGGCTGGACGGCACGCGCCTGTGGCGCATCGACCTGGGCCGCAACATCCGCGCGGGCGCGCACTACACGCAGTTCCAGGTCTTCGACTACGACGGTGACGGCAAGGCCGAAGTCGCGATGAAGACGGCGGACGGCACGCGCTCGGGCACCGGCCAGGTCATCGGCAACGCGAGCGCGGACTACCGCAATTCCAGCGGGTACATCCTGTCCGGCCCGGAGTACCTGACGGTGTTCAACGGCCAGACGGGCGCGGTGGCGGCCACGGTGAACTACGACCCGCCGCGCGGCACGGTGTCGTCGTGGGGCGACAGCTACGGCAACCGCGTCGACCGCTTCCTGGCCGGCACGGCGTACCTGGACGGCTCGCGCCCGAGCCTGATCATGAGCCGCGGCTACTACACGCGCACGGTGATCGCCGCTTGGGACTTCCGGAACGGCGCGCTGACCGAGCGCTGGAAGTTCGATTCGAACTCGGCGGGCTCGCAGTACGCCGGCCAGGGCAACCACCAGCTGGCGATCGCCGACGTCGACGCGGACGGGCGCGACGAGATCGTCTTCGGCGCGATGGCGATCAACGACAACGGCAGTCCACTGTGGAACACCCGGCTCGGCCACGGCGACGCCATGCACGTCGGTGACCTGATCCCGAGCAGGCCGGGCCTGGAAGAGTTCAAAGTGGACGAAGACACGTCCAAGCCGGGCGCCTGGATGGCCGACGCGAAGACCGGGCAGATCCTGTGGCAGTTCTCCTGCGGCTGCGACAACGGGCGTGGGGTGTCGGACGACATCTGGGCGGGCAGCCCGGGCGCCGAGTCCTGGTCGTCCGGGGTCGCCGGGCTGCTGAACACGAGCGGCCAGAACATCGGGCGCAAGCCGTCGTCGACCAACTTCGTGATCTGGTGGGACGGCGACGCCCAGCGCGAACTGCTCGACGGCACCCACATCGACAAGTACGGCACCGGCGGGGACACGCGGCTGCTGACGGCGTCCGGCGTGCACGCGAACAACGGCACGAAGAACACCCCGGCACTGCAGGCGGACCTGTTCGGCGACTGGCGCGAGGAGGTCGTCTGGGCGACGTCGGACAACCGGGCGCTGCGCATCTATTCGACGACGGACCCGACGAACATTTCGCGGGTGTCGCTGATGCAGGACCGGCAGTACCGGGAAGCCGTGGCGTGGCAGAACACCGCGTACAACCAGCCGCCGCACCCGAGCGTCAATCCAGCGTGACGGGAGCCGAGCTTTCGAAGCGGTAACCGACCCCGCGGACCGTGGTGATCGGGTCGAGGTGCGGCTCGAGCTTCGCCCGCAGCTTGCGGACGTGCACGTCGACGGTGCGGTCGTTGCCGTCCTGGCGCGGCCAGAGCGCGGATTTCAGGGCGCCGCGGGTGAAGACGCGGTCCGGGTGGGCGCGCAGGTGGTGCAGCAGGTCGAATTCGAGGCGGGTCAGCTCGAGCGGGCGGCCCAGCAGGATCGCCCGCCTCGAGCCGCTTTCGATGCGCAGCACGGCATCCGGCACCGCCCGCAGGTGCCGCCGCGCGCTGACCACGTCGACGCTCGCCACGCCGTCGAGCGCACTGGCGAGCCGCGCGGCGAGCACGGCGGCATCAGCGGCCCGGCTGACGAGGTCGATCCGGATGCCCACGTGGACCACGTCGGCGGCTCGTCGTTCCGGGAAGATCGTCATGCGGACAGATTGTCGAGGTGATCGGGGTGCGGGGGTAGTGCGCCCGGCTGGTGAAACGACTTGCCCGCGTGGGGCAGGATGGCCTCCGTGGTGGAGATCAGCTTCCTGACCGAATCCGACCGCGCCCGCTGGGAGGTGCTGGCCCGCGGCAAGGACACCCACTTCGCGGTCGAGCGCGCCGACGGCGACTACGAACGCACGTGGCGGCGCCTGCTCGACGACGACCGGATCCACGGCGTCGGCGCCCGGCTGGACGGCGCGATCGTCGGCGTCGCGCACTACCTGTGCCACGCCAGCGTCTGGTACGCCGGGAAGTGCTACCTGGCGGACCTCTTCGTGGACCCGGCCGTCCGGCGCCGGGGCGTCGCGACGGCGATGATCGACTGGGTGGCCCGGGACGCCGAAGAGCGCGGCTTCCCGGGCCTCTACTGGAACACCCTGGCCGACGCCCCGGCCCGCGCGCTCTACGACAAGGTGGGCAAGTTCAACGACGGGCTCATCCGCTACAGCTACCGCCGCTGATCGTCCCTTTCCCACGATGTGGGTGGCCTCCGCGAACCTGGCTAGAGTCCTGGTACTCCATCCGCCAAAGGAGTGTGGGACGTGCCCAGGACGATCCGCTCGGCCGCGCTCGTGCTCGCCGCTTTCCTCGTGCTCTCCGGCTGCCGCGCCGACCGCCCGCCCCCGCCGGACAAGCGGTGGCCGGTGTTCGCCGAGGCGGGGTCAGTCCAGCCCGAGGTGCTCGCGCAGGGTCGTGCCCGCGTACTCCGTGCGGAACGAGCCGCGCTCCTGCAGTAGCGGCACGACCGTGTCGGCGAACTCGTCCAAGCCGCCCGGGGTCACGTGCGGGACGAGGATGAACCCGTCGCTCGCGTCGGCCTGCACCAGCTCGTCGATCGCGTCGGCGACCGTCGCCGGTGAGCCGATGAACGTCTGGCGGGCCGTCACCTCGATCATCAGCTCGCGGATCGACAGGTTCTTCGCCTCCGCCAGCTGCCGCCACTCGCGCGCGGTGGCCAGCGGGTCGCGGTACATGCGGACGCTCGCGCGGCCGCGGGCGATCGTGTGGTCGCCGAGGACCGGGTCGGACTCGGGGAGCGGGCCGTCCGGGTCGTAGGCGCTCAGGTCGGTGTTCCACAGCTGCTCGAGGAACTTGATCGCGGTCTGCCCGCTGACCTGCTGCCGCCGGACGACGTGCGCGCGTTCGTGGGCGTCGGCGTCGGTGTCGCCGAGGACGAACGTCGCCGCGGGGAGGATCACCAGCTGCTCCGGGGTGCGGCCGTACTTCGCGAGCCTGCCCTTGACGTCGGAGTAGAACGCCTGCCCGGCTTCCAAAGTCCCGTAGCGGCTGAAGATCGCGTCGGCGGTCGACGCGGCGAACTCGCGGCCCTCCTCCGAATCGCCGGCCTGGATGATCACCGGGCGGCCCTGGGGGCTGCGCGGCACCGGGAACCGGCCTTCGATGTCGAAGTGCGCGTCGTGGTGGGCGAACGCGCCCGCCGCCGGGTCGCGCAGGAACACGCCCGAAGCGGCGTCGGCGGCGATCTCGTCGCCGCGCCACGAATCGAACAGCTCCCACGCCGTGCGCAGGAACGTCTCCGCGCGCTCGTAGCGCTGCTCCTGCGGCAGGAACCCGCCGCGGCGGAAGTTCTCGCCGGTGAACGCGTCCCACGACGTCACGACGTTCCAGGCCGCGCGCCCGGCCGAGAGGTGGTCCAGCGACGCGAACTGGCGGGCCACCTCGAACGGCTCGTTGAACGTCGAGTTGATCGTGCCGGCCAGCCCGAGCCGCTCGGTGACCGCCGCCAGCGCGGACAGCACCGTGAACGTGTCCGGGCGGCCGACGACGTCGAGGTCGTAGATCTCGCCGTTCTGCTCGCGCAGCCGCAGGCCCTCGGCCAGGAAGAAGAAGTCGAACTTCGCGCGCTCGGCGGTCTGCGCGAGCTTGACGAACGAGCTGAACTCGATGTGGCTGCCCGCCTCCGGGTCGCTCCACACGGTCGTGTTGTTGACGCCGGGGAAGTGCGCCGCGAGGTGGATCTGCTTGCGGGTCATCTCGGTCCTCCTCAGACGGCGGCGTAGCGGTTGGCGGGACGGGACAACCCGAGCAGCCCGCGCAGGGTGTTCGCTTCGTACTCGGTGCGGAAGGCCTCGCGCGCCCGCAGCTCCGGCACGAGGCCGCGGGTGATGGCGGTCAGGTCGTGCGGCACCGCGCCCGGCCGCAGCCGGAAGCCGGACAGCCCGGCGGCCTGCCAGTCGAGCAGGAGGTCCGCGAGCCCGGCCGGGGTCCCGGTGAAGACGTGCGCGTCGGAGGTGTACTCCTCGCCGGACAGCTCGTCGAGCCGCGCCTTGCGGTCCACGGCCGCCTGCTCGGTGTCGCCGAGGAACACGACGACGTCGCCGAAGACGTGCAGCGGCTCGGCGCCGCGGCCGGCGAGGTCCTGCTCGTCGCGCACCTCGGCGACGATCGACGCGGCCTGCGCGCGGTGCGACGGCGTCACGTACACGATGTCGGCCGAGCGGGCGGCGAGCCGGTACGGGACAGCGGCGTGCGCCAGCGCGGTGACCGGCGGCTGCCCCTGCGGCGGCCGCGGCGTGATCGACGGGCCCTTGACGGAGAACCAGCGGCCCTCGAAGTCGATGTAGTGCAGCTTCTCGCGGTCGACGAACCGGCCGGTCGCGACGTCGCGGATCTCGGCGTCGTCCTCCCAGCTGTCCCACAGCCGGCGCAGCACCTCGACGTAGTCCGCGGCCTCGTCGAACAGGTCGCGCAGCGGGCTCGGCCGGCCCGGCTCCGCGGAGTCCTCGAGCCGGAACTCGCCGAACTCGCGGCGCCCGAAGTGCCGGTTGTCCTCGGCCCGCCCGGCCACCTGCACGCGGACTCCCGCGCGGCCGGTGCTGACGTAGTCGAGCGTGGCGATCGCCTTGGACAGGTGGAACGGCTCGGTGTGGGTGACGACGGCGGTCGGCACCAGCCCGATGTGCGAGGTCAGCGGCGCCACGCGGGCGGCGATCAGGACGGCGTCGAGCCGTCCCTGGACGATGCCGTCCCGCTCGCCCGGCCGGTCGAGGTAGTTCACGGTCTGCAGCGCGAGCGAGTCTTCGAGGGTGACGAAGTCCAGCTTGCCGGCCTCGGCTTCGCGGACGACGTCCGTCCAGTACCCCGCGGTGAGCAGCTCGCCGGGCCGCGCCCCCGGCTCCCGCCAGGCGGCGGGGTGCCACCCGGCCCCATCCAGCGCGACGGCGATCCGTGGTCCTGTCATCCCGGCGTTCCCTTCTCTTCGGCCCGTACCCGCAGTTTGCGCCGGTTCCCGCGGGGCGGGCCGGAGTGGCCAATGGCTGGGACGGGCCGGGGTCACCGGGAATAAACCGCGGAGCCCCGGTTCCGCTCCGTGGACGTCCTGGTCGCCGTCCCCGCCGATCCCGACAATGCCCCGCATGACCAACGACGAGACGGCCTACGACCGGACCCGCGTGGCGCAGTGGCGGGACGGGCGGGCGCGGATGCCGGGGCTGAACCGGCGGGACCTGCTGCGGCTGACGGCGGCCGGTGGCGCCGCGCTGGCCGTCGG
>NZ_JAAGNB010000778.1:0-7233 GCF_010550475.1 Amycolatopsis sp. SID8362 | reverse complement strand
CCACTCGCAAGCCCGGCGAGGCCGGGCAGGTCCGGTTCGACTGGGTCGACCGCGCCACCCACGCCGACGCGCTGCGCGGCGCGTCCGCCGTCTACCTGGTCGCGCCGATCGGCGAGGCCGCGCCGGCGGGGCTGGTGGCACCGTTCGTGGCGGACGCGTTCGAGGCCGGGGTCCGCCGGATCGTGCTGCTGAGCTCGTCCGCCGTCACCGACGACACCCCCGGCCTCGGCGAACTGCCGCGGCTGGTGCGGACGGCGCCGGAGTGGGCCGTGCTGCGGCCGTCGTGGTTCATGCAGAACTTCACCGGCGAGCACCTGGTGGCGCAGGGCGTGCGGGACGGCGAGGTCGTCACCGCCACCGGGGACGGCCGGGTCGCGTTCGTCGACGCCGCCGACATCGCGGCGGTCGCCGTCCGCGCGCTGACCGACGCCGAACCGCACAACACCGAACACGTGCTGACCGGTCCTGGTGCTTTGAGCTATTCCGAAGCCACATCGATCATCGCCGCCCGCACCGGCCGCCCGGTGCGTCACCGCCCGGTCGGCACGGCCGAGTTCGCGGCGCACCTGACCGCGTCCGGCATCCCCGCCGGCTTCGCGCGCGTGCTCGCCGCGCTCGACGAAGACATCCGGCACGGCGCCGAAGACCGCGTCACCCCCGTCGTCGAGCGGGTCACCGGGCGGCCCGCCCGGTCGTTCGAAACCTTTGTGGAGGAAGAGATCCGATGAAGCAGCTCATGTTCGAAGAAGACGCGCAGTTCTGGTTCGAGACCCTGCGCCTGTTCGGCCACGCGTCCTACGGCGGCTCGGACTTCGGCGAGGTCCTGGCGGCGGCGTCGACGGTCAAGCCGGGCGACTACGACAGCTGGCACGACGCCTACCGCGGCCTGGCCGACCGCCTGTACGCCGAAGCGGCCGAGGCAAGCCCGGTGACCGCGCGCGACCTGCTGCTGCGCGCGTCGACGTACTACTTCTCGTCGGAGTTCTTCCTGCACGGCGACCCGGCGGACCCGCGCATCGCGGCGGCCTACGACCGCAGCGTCGAGTGCTTCCGGCGGGCCGCCGTCGCCGAGCCGGTCGAAATCCCCTACGAAGGAACGGTTCTGCGCGGCTACTTCTACCGCGCGCCGGGCGACGGCCCGAAGCCGCTGCTGCTGATGCACAACGGTTTCGACGGCAGCGCCGAGGAGTGCCACTTCATGGGCGCGGCGGGCGGCGCCGAGCGCGACTACCACGTGCTGACGTTCGACGGCCCGGGCCAGCCGAGCGCGATCCGGCACGACGACCTGGTGTTCCGGCCGGACTGGGAGCACGTCGTCACGCCGGTGCTGGACTTCGCCCTCGGCCTCGACGGCGTCGACCCGGACCGCGTCGCGCTGCTCGGCGTCAGCCTCGGCGGCATGCTGGCCCTGCGCGCGGCGGCGTTCGAACACCGCCTGGCGGCGGTCGTCGCGGTGGACGGCGTGTACGACGCGGGCGCGGCCGTGGTCGGCGCCCTGCCCTGGGACCGCGCGGAGATCGTCCGCCGGGCGAACGCCGCGGAAGACCCGGAGTTCGACGCGGTGCTCGCCGGCGGCCGCGAGGCGAACCCGACCCTGCGCTGGGCCTGCGACCACGGCCGCTACGTCCTGGGCGCGTCGACCGACCGCGAGTTCGTCGCGAAGTACCTGGAGTACACGCTGGAGGGCGGCGTCGCGGAGCAGATCACATGCCCGACGCTGGTCTGCGAAGCGGCGGACGACCTGTTCTTCGGCGGCGACCAGGAGACCGAGCCCCGCCGGCTGTACGCGCACCTGACCGCACCGAAGACGCTGCTGACGTTCACCGCGGAGGAGGGCGCGGACGCGCACTGCCACGTCGGCGCCCAGCGCCTGGCGACCGGCCGGATCTACGACTGGCTGGACCGGACTCTCTAGCCCTCGAACGCGGGCCCGAAGCCGACGAGCGCGGTGCGGGTGACGCCGTCGAGGGTGCGGCGGACTCCCGCGATGATGTCCGTCGCGAGCACGCCGACCGTTCTGTCGAGCAGGAGCGAGTCGTACGGAATCCCGCACGCGGGCGCCGCCGGGTCCGGTCCAACGCGCTGCAGCGTGCCCAGGCGCGCCCGCAGATCCGGCCGACCACTGCGACCCACCCCCCGGCCGCCGACACAACCGCAGCCCCCGCCCTCCTCCGGGGGGCGTGCCCTGGTCCAGTCTACCGGCGGCGGCGGACAAAACCGGCCGGAAAGCGCTCCTGCGAGCGGGTTGTCCACAGCGTGCGCCGGCTGTGGACAAGTCGGCGCGCAGCACGTCCGGCCGTGAAAACCCGGCCGCGCACGGACCGCCGGAGCGTGCGAAAGGAGGCTCAGGACTCCAGGGCGAGGGTCGCGCCGAAGCCCAGGAGGGCGGTGCCCGTCACGCCGTCCATCACCCGGCGGACCCGGCGCCGCTGGAGCCAGCCGCGGACGCGGTGGACGAAGAACAGCAGCAGCACCTGCCACACCAGTCCCAGCGCCGCGACCGTGTACGCCAGCAGGAGCGAATCGGCGAAGGTCGACGACGGGGTCAGGAACTGCGGCAGCACCGACAGGTACAGCACGATCACCTTGGGGTTGGTGATGTTGGAGAGGAACCCCTCGCGGAACCGGCGGCCGCGGGTGGCGCGGGCGCGGCGGACGTCGTCCAGTGCCGCGTAGTCGCCGCGCCAGGCGCCTCGCAGGGCCTGGATGCCCAGGAAGACCAGGTAGGCCGCGCCGAGCCACTTCACCGTTTCGAACACCGGCTGGGAGCGGGTGAGCACCGCGCCCAGGCCGAGGGCCGCCGCGGTGCCCTGGAGGAAGTTCGCGGCCGTGATGCCGCCGCACGCCCACGCGCCGCCGCGTGCGCCGCCCGTCAGCGCGTTCTTCAGGACGACCATCGTGTCCGGTCCCGGCATCATCGCCAGGAACGCCATCATCGCGGCGAACCCCGCGTACGTGCTCAGGGACATCAGGACTCCAGTGCGAGTGCGGCGCCGAAGCCGAGCAGCGCGGTGCCGGTGACGCCGTCCAGCGTACGGCGGACCCGGCGGCGTTCGAGCCACGCCCGCACGCGGTGCACGAACACCAGCAGCACCAGCAGCCACACCATGCCGAGCACGGCGACGGTGTAGGCCAGCGCCAGCGCGTCCCACGTCGTCGTGCGCACCGGGTCGAGGAACTGCGGCAGCACGGACAGGTACAGCACCAGCACCTTCGGATTGGTGATGTTGGAGAGGAAGCCTTCGCGGAACCGCCGGAAGCCGCCGCCCTTGCGGCGCTGCGCCTGCTCCACGACGTCGTAGTTGCCGCGCCACGCCCCGCGCAGCGCCTGAAAGCCGAGGAAGACGAGGTAGGCCGCGCCGGCCCACTTCAGCGCGAGGAACACCGGCTGCGACCGCGCGATCAGCACGCCGAGCCCGAGCGCCGCGGCGCTGCCCTGCACGGCGTTGCCGGTGAAGATGCCGAGCGAGGCGAGCAGCCCGCCGCGGAACCCGCCGGACAGCGCGTTCTTCAGCATCACCATCGTGTCGGGCCCCGGTGCGAGCACGATCAGGACCACGATGACCAGGTAAGACCCGTACACACTCCACGTCACGCGCGCCACGCTAATCGACGCGAACGTCGTGGTCTCGCGGATTTCCGTCACAGCGCCGGTGCTCCGCGCGATCGACCGTCCACCCAGGGTGCGCGGCGCGCTCGGGGCTCGGCGGGAGGGGTCCCGGCGGAGTAGTGTTCGGCCATGTCAGCAGGGGAAATCGAGCTTCTGCCCGGGGAGCGCGTGCTCTGGGCGGGAGAACCGGTCCAGCGCCCGCTCTACGTCGCCGCGGACGGGGTGATCGCCCCTGCCGGGCTCGTCGTCACCGCCGCCGCGCTCTGGTTCCTGCTCACCCAGCAGCCCTCCGGTGCCACCGCGGTCGTGGCCGTGGTCGTGCTGGCACTCGGGCTCTACGGCGCGGTCGGCCGTTCGCTCGTCCGCTACCTCGCGCTCGGCCGGACGACGTACGCGGTGACCGACAGCCGGATCATCGCGCGCTCGGGCCTGTTCCGACAGAAGGAACTCGCCAGCGAACTGGCCGGCCTGGAGGCGCCGGTCCTCAAGCCCGGCCCGTCGCGCACCGGCACGCTCACGTTCGGCACGCCCGGCGCCGTGGCGCTGATCGGCGTCGGGGAGCCGAAGCGCGTGCGCGACCTGCTGACCAGGGCCATCGACGAGGCGAAGGCCCGCCAAGCGCCGCCGGAACCGGGTGCGCCGGCCGGTTGACGGCAGCGGGCGCGAAGTCACCCGGACGTGTTCGATTCCACTGCCACCGCAAGTTACCGGTCGGTACACTCGACGAAACGTCCACCGCCGGAGGTGCCCAGTGCCGTACCCAACGGACCACGAGCGAGACCGACCGTGGGTGATGCGCACGTACGCGGGGCACTCGTCCGCGGCCGCGTCGAACGAGCTCTACCGGCGCAACCTCGCCAAGGGGCAGACCGGGCTCTCGGTCGCCTTCGACCTGCCCACCCAGACCGGCTACGACCCGGACCACCAGCTCTCCCGCGGTGAGGTCGGCAAGGTCGGCGTGCCGGTGTCGCACATCGGCGACATGCGGCGCCTCTTCGACGGCATCCCGCTCGCCGAGGCCAACACGTCGATGACGATCAACGCGCCGGCCATGTGGCTGCTCGCGCTGTACGTCTCCGTGGCGCGCGAGCAGGCCGAGGCCGAAGGCCGCGACGTCGACGAAGTCCTCGCGAAGCTCACCGGCACCACGCAGAACGACATCATCAAGGAGTACCTGTCCCGCGGGACGTACATCTTCCCGCCGGGGCCGAGCCTGCGGCTGATCACCGACATGATCGCGTGGACCGTGCACCACGTGCCCAAGTGGAACCCGATCAACATCTGCAGCTACCACCTGCAGGAAGCAGGCGCGACGCCGACGCAGGAAGTCGCGTACGCGCTGTGCACCGCGATCGCCGTGCTCGACGCCGTCCGCGATTCCGGGCAGGTCGACCAGGCCGACATGGCCAAGGTCGTCGCGCGGATCTCGTTCTTCGTCAACGCCGGCGTGCGGTTCGTCGAGGAGATGTCCAAGATGCGCGCGTTCACCGCGCTCTGGGACGAGATCACGCGGGACCGTTACGGCGTAACGGATCCCAAGGCGCGCCGGCTGCGCTACGGCGTCCAGGTCAACTCGCTCGGCCTCACCGAAGCCCAGCCGGAGAACAACGTCCAGCGGATCGTGCTCGAGATGCTCGCGGTGTCGTTGTCCCGCGGCGCCCGCGCCCGCGCGATCCAGCTGCCCGCCTGGAACGAGGCGCTCGGCCTGCCCCGGCCGTGGGACCAGCAGTGGGCGCTGCGGATGCAGCAGGTGCTCGCGTTCGAGACCGACCTGCTGGAGTACGAAGACATCTTCGACGGCTCGCACGTCATCCAGGCCAAGGTCGACGAGATCATGACCGGCGCGCGCGAGGAGATCGCGCGCGTGCAGGACCTCGGCGGCGCGGTCGCCGCGGTCGAGAGCGGCTACATGAAGTCGCAGCTGGTCAGCTCGCTGGCCGAATACCGCCGCGGGGTGGAGAACGGCGAGCGGATCCTGGTCGGGGTCAACAAGTTCGAGACGACCGAGCCGTCGCCGCTGCAGGCCGAGGGCGCGAAGGCGATCGAAACCATCGACCCCGCCGTCGAAAAGGCCGCCGTCACCGCGATCGAGGAGTGGCGCACCGGGCGCGACAACGACGCCGTCGAGCGCTCGCTGACCGCGCTCAAGGAACGCGCGCGCACCACGGAAAACCTCTTCGAGGCCACTGTGGACTGTGCGCGGGCCGGCGTGACCACCGGCGAGTGGTCCGGCGCGCTGCGCGAGGTGTTCGGCGAATACCGGGCGCCCACCGGGGTTTCCGCCGCGCCCGGGGGCACTGGCGACCCGGGGATCGAGCGGGTACGCGAACGCGTCCGCGCCACCGAGGCGGAACTGGGCGAGCGGCTGCGGATCCTGGTCGGCAAGCCCGGCCTCGACGGGCACTCCAACGGCGCCGAGCAGGTCGCCGTCCGGGCGCGCGACGTCGGCTTCGAGGTCGTCTACCAGGGCATCCGCCTGACCCCCGAGCAGATCGTCGCGGCCGCCGTGCAGGAGGGCGTGCACGTCGTCGGGCTGTCGGTGCTGTCCGGCTCGCACCTGGAAGTCGTGCCGAACGTCGTCGACGGCCTGCGCGCCGCGGGCGCAGGCGACGTGCCGGTGATCGTCGGCGGGATCATCCCGCCGGACGACGCCGCGCTGCTCACCGAACGCGGCATCGCCCGGGTGTTCACACCCAAGGACTACGAGCTGACCGACATCATGGCGGGCATCGTCGACCTCGTGCGGGAGCGCAACGGGCTCAGCTGAGCGCCGCCAGGATGTCCTTTGTGGACTTGACGGTGGCGAACTGGTTCGCCAGGTTCGCCGCCGTCACGCGGTACAGCTCGTCGGCGGTCACCTCCGGGAGGTCGAACGTGAACGTGGCGTCGCGCGCGAAAGTCACGTCGTAGCCCAGGTTCCCGCCCATCCGCGCGGTGGTTTCGCAGCAGAAGTTCGTCTGGATCCCCGCCAGGACGAAGCTCGTGATGCCGCGCTTGCGCAGCCACGCGTCGAGGTCGACGTCGCCGAGGAACGCCGAGTTGACCTTCTTGCCGAACACCAGGTCCGGCCGCGCGCCGTCGAGTTCGGGCTTGAAGTCGTTGCCCGGCTGGCCGGGCCGCAGGGGTGAGTCCGGTTTCGCCGAATCGTGGTGCACGAGCACGACGGGCAGCCGCCGCTCCTGCCACGCGTCGAGCAGCGCCTTCATGTTGGCTTCGGCGCCGGGATTGTTGCGGGGGCCCCAGAAAGCCGCGTCGTCGAACCCGCGCTGGACGTCGATCAGGATGAGTGCCGTATCGGTCATGACGTCGAGTTTCGCCGGTCCGACGGGCTCAGGGGAGTGGCAGAAGACGCGCGATGCGGTACTTTCCTGCCATGCGCACGATCGGCGTTCTGCTGCTGCCCGGGACTCGCATGTTCGACCTCGCGGTGATCGGCGAGGTCTGGGGCCAGGACCGGACCGACAGCGGGATCGGCCCGTTCACCGTGCGGCTGTGCAGCGCGGGCCGGGTGCGCACCGCCGTGTCGCCGTTCGGTGACGTCGCGGCGACGCACGGCCTGGCCGGGCTCGACGGCTGCGACCTCGTGCTGGCGCCGGGCCGCGACGACCCCCTCGCGCCGGTGC
>NZ_JAAGNB010000739.1:0-6506 GCF_010550475.1 Amycolatopsis sp. SID8362 | reverse complement strand
CACGGCCCGCGCCGGCGGGGTTCAGACCGAGGGCGGTCGGCCCCCGGCGACTGTGCCGCAACCCTGACCCGAGACGTAGTGAATGACTCATTCATGTCGTCGGACGACATGAATGAGTCATTCACTACATCGCAGCCCGCCACGACGTCGCCGATGTGGGTCGATGAGGGCCGCGTCACGTGATGGACTTAACAGCGAAAGGTGATTGAACCCGACAAGGCATCCGGGTTACGCGCGAGCTTCTCCGGCGCGTCTTTGGAGGGTTCCGACAAAGACGCCGCGTAGACACTGTGAGCGTCGGCATCCCGGGAAAGCACCGTCGCGGTGTTGTCTTGGAGGGTGACAGCAGCAGTCCTCGCTCCCGGTCAGGGGTCCCAGGCCCCCGGCATGTTCACGCCCTGGCTCGACCTCGACGGCGCGCGCGAGCGCGTCGCGCAGTGGTCCGACCGCGCCGGGCTCGACCTGCTCCGCCTCGGCACCGAGGCGGACGCGGAAGAGATCCAGGACACCGCGGTCGCGCAGCCCCTGATCGTCGCCCTCTCGCTGCTCACCTTCGAGCACCTGCAGGCCGTCGCCCCGGTCGCCGCGGACGCGCCGGTCGCCGGCCACTCCGTCGGCGAGCTCGCCGCGGCCGCGATCGCCGGGGTGCTGAAGCCCGCGGACGCCGTCGCGCTCGCCGCCGTCCGCGGGGCCGAGATGGCCAAGGCCTGCGCGCTCGAACCGATGTCGATGGCCGCGGTCATGCTCGGGGACCCCGAGCAGGTCGTCGCGTGGCTGGAAGAACACGGCCTGACCGCCGCGAACCGCAACGGAGCGGGGCAGATCGTCGCCTCCGGCGCCGCCGACGCCGTCGCGAAGATCGTCGCCGAACCCCTGGAAGGCACGAAGATCCGCGCCCTCAAGGTGGCTGGCGCGTTCCACACGCAGTACATGGCGCCCGCCGAAGAGGCGTTGCGCGCCCACGCCGCCGAGCTGACCCCGGCCGACCCCACCCGGCCGCTGCTGTCCAACGCGGACGGCACCGTCGTCACCAGCGGGGCCGAGTACCTGGAACGCCTGGTCTCGCAGGTCACCCGGCCGGTCCGCTGGGACCTGACGATGGACGGCCTGGTCTCGCTCGGCGTCACCCGCACCGTCGAACTCGCGCCCGCGGGCACCCTGACCGGCCTGGTCAAGCGGCAGCTCAAGGGCGTCGTCACCACTACCACCGCGCTGAAGTCGCCGGCCGAGCTGGCCGCGCTGCGCCAGGAGGACGCCTCGTGACCGACCGACCGGCCCTGAGCCTCAACCCGGGCTCCCGCGGCAGCCGCGTGCTGGGTGTCGGCAGCTACCAGCCCGAGCGGATCGTCACCAACGACGACCTCTCGAAGATCATGGACACCAACGACGAGTGGATCCGCACGCGCGTCGGCATCATCGAGCGGCGGTTCGCCGACAAGGGTGAGCTGCTGACCGACATGGCCGTCGCCGCCGGCACCGCCGCGCTGGCCGACGCCGGGGTCGATCCGTCCGAAGTGGACACGGTGATCCTGCCGAACTGCACGATGCCGACCCCGATCCCGAACGCGGCCGCCCAGGTCGCCGCCCGGATCGGCATCCCGAGCCCCGGCGCGTTCGACCTCAACGCCGCGTGCGCCGGGTTCTGCTACGGCCTGGGTGTCGCCTCCGACCTGATCCGCGGCGGCTCGGCCAAGAAGGTCCTCGTGATCGGCGCCGAAAAACTCACCGATTCGGTGAACCCGACCGACCGCGCGAACGCGATCATCTTCGCCGACGGCGCGGGCGCCGCGGTCGTCGGCCCGGCCGACGAACCGCAGATCGGCCCGGTTTCCTGGGGCAGCGCCGGCGACCTCGTCGACCTGATCGGGATGACCGAAGACGAGTTCATCTACCAGGAGGGCCAGTCGGTCTTCCGGTGGGCGACCACGAAGATCGCGCCGATCGCGATGCAGGCGCTGGAGGTCGCCGGGCTGAAGCCGTCCGATGTGGACGTGCTGATCCCGCACCAGGCCAACCTGCGCATCGTCGAGGCGATCGCGAAGAAGCTGCGGGCCAACGGCGCCCGCGAGGACATGGTCGTCGCGGACGACATCAAGTACTCCGGCAACACCTCGTCGGCGTCCATCCCCCTCGCGCTGGACCACATGCGCAAGGCCGGGACGGCGAAGTCCGGCGACGTGGTGCTGGCGGTCGGGTTCGGCGCGGGCCTGTCCTACGCCGGGCAGGCGTTCGTCTGCCCCTGATCACCGTTACGCTCCCCGCGGGCGCTCGCCCGAGGGAATACAGACCCCAGAAAGACCGAGAAGGGAACAACCCCATGGCTGACAACGCTGAGATCCTCGCCGGCCTCGCCGAGATCGTCGAAGAGGTGGCCGGTGTGGCTCAGGACGACGTCACCGCCGAGAAGTCGTTCGTGGACGACCTGGACATCGACTCGCTGTCGATGGTCGAGATCGCCGTGCAGGCCGAGGACAAGTTCGGCGTCAAGATCCCGGACGACGAGCTCGCCAACCTCAAGACCGTGGGCGACGCCGTGAACTACGTTTCGGCCAACTCCAAGTAAGTCCTCTTCCCTCCTTGAGGAGACTCAAATGAGCAACATCGACGTCGTGATCACCGGTCTCGGCGCCACCACACCGCTCGGCGGGGACGTCACGTCCACCTGGGACGGTCTGCTGGCCGGGCGGAGCGGGGTCCGGGCGATCGAGGCCGACTGGGTCGAGGAGCTGCAGCTGCCGGTGAAGATCGGCGGCCAGCTGGCCGTCGATCCCTCGGAGGTCCTCCCGCGGGTGCAGGCCCGCCGGCTCGACCGCTGCGAGCAGGTCGCGCTGATCGCCGCCCGCCAGGCGTGGGCCGACGCCGGGTACACGGAGCCGACTGACGAGCACACCGACGTCGACCCCGACCGCCTCGGCGTGTCGATCGGCACCGGCGTCGGCGGCCCGGTCACCCTGCTCACCCAGAACGACCTGTTGCACCAGCAGGGTCTCCGCAAGGTGTCGCCGCTGACCGTGCCGATGCTGATGCCGAACGGCCCGGCCGCGCACGTCGGCATCGACCTGAAGGCGCGGGCCGGCGTGCATTCGCCGGCTTCGGCCTGCGCTTCGGGAGCCGAAGGCATCGCGAGCGGGGTCGAGATGATCCGCTCCGGCCGCGCCGACGTCGTGGTCGCGGGCGGTGCCGAGGCGTGCATCCACCCGATCACGCTGGCCGGGTTCGCCCAGGCCCGCACGGTGTCCACGCGCAACGACGACCCGGGCGCGGCTTCGCGGCCGTTCGACGCCAACCGGGACGGCTTCGTCCTCGGCGAGGGCTCGGGCGTGGTCATCCTGGAGCGCGCGGACCTGGCGAAGGCCCGCGGGGCGCGCGTCTACGCGACGATCGCCGGGCACGGCATCACCTCGGACGCCTACCACATCACCGGCAACCACCCCGAGGGCATCGGCCAGATCGCCGCCATGCGCGCGGCGATGAAGATGGCCGGCGTCACCGCGGCGGACGTCGGGCACGTGAACGCCCACGCGACGTCCACTGTGGTCGGTGACATCGGCGAGGCGGCGGCGATCCGCAACGCGGTCGGGGAACACCCGGTCGTGACGGCGCCGAAGGGCGCGCTCGGCCACCTCGTCGGCGGTGCCGGCGCGGTCGAGGGGATCATCACGATCCTGTCGCTCTACCACGGCATCGTGCCGGCCACGATGAACCTGACCGACCTGGACCCGCGGGTGCAGCTGGACGTCGTTTCGGGTGAGCCGCGCAAGGTCGAGCTGACCGCGGCGATCAGCAACTCGTTCGGCTTCGGCGGCCACAACACCGCCCTGCTGTTCACCCCCGCGGCCTGACGGACGCGAAAAAAGGGGCCCGGCTTCGGCCGGGCCCCTTTTTCGTCAGCATTTTTCGTGTTCGGGCGGCGGGCCCTTGTCGACCGAATCGATCTTCAGCGCGGCCTGCTCGACGACCATCGGCAGCACGAGCCGCCACTTGATGCACGGCTCCTGGAAGAACGGCGGGGCGTCCTCGGGGTTCTGCACGCTGGTGAACCCGACCAGGACCCGCAGCGACGAGCCGGAGCCGCGTTCGATCCGGTAGACGACGGCGTCTCTGTCCTTTGTGGTGCGGACGCCGTTCTTCCACGTGGTGAGTGACTGCTCGGCCACCCGCTGTGCGCTGACCACGCTCGTCCACTGCTGGTACTGCTTGTTGTTGATGGCCGAGAAGTACGTCTCGATGACCCTGCGGACGGCCTCGGCCTGCGGGTGGGCGCGCGCGTCGTCGGTCATCCGCACGGCGTCCGCGGCGGCCGGCTCGCCGCTGCCCGACGTCGACGGCGTCGAGACGGCGGCGGAGGTGTCGTCGGCGGGCTGGTCGGGCCGCCGGTAGAGCTCACGCGCGAGCAGGCCGGCCCCGACGGTCACGGACAGCACCACGACCACGACGGGCACCAGCCAGCGCTGGCGAGAGCTGGGGGCGGGGGTGGTCACGCCGTGAGCGTACCGGCCCCCGTCCCGCGGCTAGCCGACCTGGTGCAGCCAGGTCACCGGGGCGCCGTCGCCGGCGTGGCGGAAGGGCTCGAGCGCCTCGTCCCAGCTCGCGGCGAGGAGTTCGTCGAGCTTGTGCGCGAGGGATTCACCCCCGCGGGTCATGGCGACGAGCGCGCGCAGCTGGTCTTCACCCACCACGATGTCGCCGTTGGCGCTGGTCCGGCCGTGCCACAGGCCGAGGCCGGGCGCGAAGCAGTACCGCTCGCCGTCGACGCCCGCGCTGGGCTCTTCGGTGACTTCGAACCGGATCATCGGCCACGCCTTGAGGGCGGACGCCAGTTTGGCGCCGGTGCCCGCGGGCGCGCGCCAACCGCATTCGGCGCGAAGCTGACCCGGACTGGCCGGCTGCGCCGTCCACTTCAGGTCAACGCGGGCACCCAGGGTGCCCGAAATAGCCCACTCGACGTGCGGACACACCGCAGACGGCGACGAGTGGACGTACACCACACCTCGGGTGCTGCCACGGGTGCTCACTGCTACCTCCGCTTGTTGCTCGACGAGGGACGTCTTCCCCTACGCCCTGATTCGAGCTGCGGAACGGCTTCAGTGCGGCTCCCGAATGCCGCCTCCGATGCGTTGTAGCACATTCTGCACCCCAACCGTGCTGTTTGGCCACATGAACACCACAAGTCACCCGGGGCACCACTTTCGGAGGGCACGCGGCCGCGTCGTCCCCGTGTCGCACGATGGATACGGCCACGCGCGCTAGCGTGATGACCCGGAACGACGAGCAGGGAGGGGTTTTCGGTGCGACTGGTGCGCCTGGAGCGGCAGCAGTCCCGGGTGGCCGACGACATCCGGGCGGCACTGGCGTCCCTGGGCCGCGGCAGCACCGTGATCGGCGGCATCGCCCTGATCGGCGTCGGCTCGGTGACGGACCGCCCGATCGAGGCAGTGGTCCTCCTCCCGCACGGCGTGATCATCGTCATCGGCGTGGACCTGCCCGACCCCGCCCTGCGCCTGGAAGCCCCGCTCGGAGCGTCGTGGGTCGCGGACGGGTGGCCCCTGGTCGCCGACGACGACGCGGTCAACCCGGCCACGGAGGCGCTGGACGTCTCCCAGGCGTGCGAGCGGAAGATCGCCGCGTTGGTCCCCGGCACGGCCCCGGTGGGCACGATCATCGCGGTGGGCCCGTACGTGGAGACGGTCGACCAGCCGGCCCGCGACCTGGCCGGCCCGGTCCGCGTCCTCCACCCCACCCCGACCACGATGCTGGCGGCGACGGTCTCCCTGGCCACCGCCCACCGCCCCCGCTCGGTCGACCAGGTACGCGCCCTGATCCGCGGCCTGGCCCCGGACGCCCCGGAGTTCTCCGACGACATCCTCGTGGGCGAGGGTTTCAGCCGGTTCACGGACGACTCGCCGCCGGAGTCCCTTTGGGACAGCGTCCCGGTGGTCCCGGCCCAGGCGAGTTCTCCGGGCTCGGGTGCGTCTTCGGGCGGAGCCGGCTGGCGGACCGAGACCCCGGTTCCGGTGGAGCCCGTGGTGGCTCGGGAGCCGGAGCCGGAAGCTCCCGCCATCGCCGAAGCCGAGCCGGAATCTGCCGCGGGCGCCGAAACCGCACTCGCCAAGCCCACTACGGCGGAACCTCCCGCCGCAGCCGCCGCGCCTGCCGAAGCCGCACCGGCCGAGCCCATCGCAGCGGAATCACCCGCCGACACCGCACCGGCCACCGCCGGTCCCAAGCTTGAACCTCCGTCCGCGCCTGCCGAGCCCACCTCGGCTGCACCATCCACCCAAGCCGGTCAGCGGCCCGCACCCGCCCTCGCCGCCGAAACCCCGGCCGCTTCCGCCGCGCCCACCGCGGCTGCATCGCCCACCGGAGCCGCACCCGAGCCGGAACTCCCCACCTCGGCCGCACCGCCCACCCACGCCGATCAGCGGCCCGCACCCGCCCTCGCCGCCGAAACCCCGGTCGCCGAAGCCGCACCCGGCCCGGAACCGTCCGTCGCGGCCGCCGAAGCC
>NZ_JAAGNB010000688.1:0-9328 GCF_010550475.1 Amycolatopsis sp. SID8362 | reverse complement strand
TCCACCCTGCGGTGGCCCGGCCCGCGCACGGGCAACAGCAGCGACACCGGCCCGAGCTCGCGCTCGACGCCCTCCAGCAGCGCCACCAGGAACGGCTCGATGCCGAGCACGTCCGGGGCCCGGTCCAGGACCAGGCCGATCGCGCCCGTCCGGCCGCCGGCCAGTGCCCGCGCCGTGCTGCTCGGCGACCAGCCCAGCCGGCGGGCGATCTCGGTGATCCGCTCGCGGGTCGCCTCGGAGACGCCCGGGCGGCCGTTGAGCGCGTACGAGACGGCGCCCTTCGACACGCCCGCTTCGCGCGCGATGTCAGTGATCGTCGGCCGCTTCACCACGTCCCTCCGTTCGCCCGGTGTCCGTCCGGACACCCGCCGTCGCGCACCTTGACACCCGCCGCGCCCGGAACGAGACTCCCCTCCGGGAGCGCTCCCAATCACGAGGGAGTGATTCGTGGACGGGGAGTGCGCGCGCATGAAGCAGATTCGAAGACGGCTGGCCTGGATCGCCACGTTCGTCTTGCTGGTCCTGACCGCCGGCTGCGGGCCGGCGACGCCCGAGAAGATCACGCTGACACTGGCGACGTTCGGGCAGTTCGGCTACGAGGACCTGATCCCCGGCTACGAGTTCACCCACCCCGGGCTCACCGTCCGGCAGGTCCGCACCGAGCAGGGCGGACCCTACCACCAGGACCTGCTGGCCAAGCTGCAGAACGGCGGCGAGCTCGCCGACATCCAGGCCGTCGAGGAGGGACACCTCGCCGACGTGCTCGCGCAGGCCGCCAAGTTCACCGACCTGGCCAAGGTCGGGCCCGCCGACGTCCGGCCGGGCCGGTGGCTGGAGTGGAAGTACGAGGCGGGCCGCAGCAAGGACGGCAAGCTCGTCGGCTACGGCACCGACATCGGCCCGCTCGCCATGTGCTACCGCAAGGACCTGCTCGAAGCGGCCGGCCTGCCGACCGATCCCGGCTCGGTGAAGACGATGTTCGCGACGTGGGACAGCTACTTCCAGGCCGGCGAACGGTACGTCAAGCGCTCGAAGGGCAAGGCGTGGTTCGACTCCGCGGCACAGAACTTCAACGCCATGGTCAACCAGCTCCCGGTCGGCTACCTCAACCGCGACGACCGCCCCACGCTGGAGACGAACGCCGCCCTGCGCGACGCCTGGAACCAGGTCACCACCGCGGTGAAGCAGGGCCAGTCGGCGGGGCTCACCGCGTTCGCCGACGACGGGAACAACGGCCTGCGCGTCGGCGCCTTCGCGACGAAGGTCTGCCCGTCCTGGATGCTCGGCGTCATCGAGCAGCAGGCCGGCCTCGGCAACGCGGGCAAGTGGGCGATCACCGACGCCTTCCCGAACGGCGGCGGCAACTGGGGCGGGTCCTACCTGACCGTGCCCGCCTCGAGCGCGCACCCGAAGGAGGCCGCCGCGCTCGCCGCCTGGCTGACCGCGCCCGAGCAGCAGCTGCACGCGTTCCGGGTGAGCGGGAACTTCCCCAGCCAGGTCGACGCATTCACCTCCCCCGACCTGCTGAGCGAGATGAACGGCTACTTCGGCGGCGCGCTGAGCGGCCAGGTCTTCGTCGCCCAGGCGCAGAAGGTCGGGAAACCGCAGTACAAGGGCCCGGGTGACGGCAAGATCCAGGAGACGGTGATCGCGCCCGCGCTCAAGTCCGTCGAACAGGGCGCCGACCCGGCCGCGGTCTGGCAGCAGGTGCTGATCGGCGTGCGCCGCGTGGTGCCCTGAGCCCGGCACGGGCGGCTCCGGCTCCGGCGCGGCGGTGAAACCCGCTCGCGCCGGTCCGGCCGGGCGGGCAGGGTGACCGCCATGACCGATCTCGCCCCGCTCCTGGGCCACCCCGTCCGGCGTCCCGGACCGGACGACCACCTGCCCGTGCTCGCCGTCCTCGACACCTGGTGGGGCGGGCTCGGCGGCGAGGAGGGTTCCCGTCAACGGGCCCTGCTCCTGCCGAAGCTCATGTTCCAGCACTTCACCCGCAGCAGCTTCCTCGTGACCGGCGACGACCGCATCGTCGCGTTCCTGATCGGGTTCCTCTCGCCGTCGCGGCCGGCCGAGAGCTACATCCACTTCGTCGGGGTCGATCCCGCCGAACGCGGGCGCGGCCTGGGCGCGGCGCTGTACGAGCGCTTCTTCGCCCACAGCCGCGAGAACGGGCGGTCGGTGGTGCGGGCGATCACGTCGCCGGTCAACAAGGGTTCGCACGCGTTCCACACCCGGATGGGGTTCGTCACCGAACCAGGGCCGAAGGAGTTCGAAGGGTTGCCGGTCCAGCCCGACTACGACGGGCCGGGCCTGGACCGGCTGAGTTTCCGCAAGGACCTCTGAGTGGAACCCGGGCCGGGCGGCGGCTGCGCGGCACCGCCCGGCCCGGAAACCGTTACTGCACCGGCGGGTAGGCGTTCTGGACCAGTTCCTCGAACTGGGCCTCGAACCACTTGCCCGACAGCGGGGCGTTCGGCAGGGCGCCGGTCAGGTTGCCGCCGTTGGCCTGCTGGCTGCCGTGGAAGGTCGGGTCGCACATCGGGTCCGCGCCCTTGCCTTCGTCGTTCGGGATCTGCGAGCTCGCGCCGTCGGACTCACCCGGCGGCTTGATCCAGACGTAGGCGTCGAAGTGCGCCGCCGGCGCGACCGTCGGCCGGACACCCAGGCCCGCGCCGCTCTGGTTGCACCAGTTGCCGCGGTGCAGCCGCCGGTCGATCCGGCCCGAGTTCACGTAGGCGTCCACAGTGGACCCCGACGCCCCGGTGGGCCGGGCCGAGCCGCCCCAGCCGTTGCGCGAGGTGTCGACCAGCATGCCGATGCCGCTCGGCAGGCCCGCCGCGACGAACGCGTTGTACATCGCCGTGGCGAACGGAACCTCGGCGAAGTACGGGTTCCACTGGTAGAACGTCGCCGACTTCAGCTGCTGCCCGCCGACCGTCAGGTTCGGGTCGGGCAGGTTCGGCTCGGTCAGCGGCGTGTAGTTCGCCGTGGAGCTGATGAAGCCGTCGATGCTGTTCACGCCGGCCGTGGTGCCCTGCAGCGTCTGCTTGACCAGGTTGACGAAGGGACCGAAGTTGCTGTCCCAGCCCAGCCACGCCGAGTGCGCGATGTCCAGGTAGTTGTAGACGTTGGAGATCGCGTGCAGCTTGTTCAGCGCGTACTGGATGCCCTGCGTGTACACCCCGGTGGACTGCGCTTCCGCGCACGTCGCCATCGACGTGTTCGTGATCAGGTTCGGCAGGGAGTCCGGCTCGACGACCGCGACGATCCGCAGCGGCGCGTACTTCGCGTCGGACAGGATCGACGCGATCGGGTCGATGTACTCGCTCTTGTACCGGGCCAGGCCGTTCTCGGAGGCCTTCAGCTCACCGTTGGACGCCAGCGCCGCGCAGTCGCGGTTCGGCAGGTCGTAGACGACGATCTGGATGGTCACCGGCGTGCCGCCGCTCGCCTGGCTCAACGCCGCGTCGAGGTGCCCGCGCAGGCCGCGCGCGCTCGACGTGCCGTCGATCGCCGCGATCCGGTCCAGCCACACGGCGGTGGAGGTGTTCGCGACCTTGGCCATCTGGGCGCCGAGCGTGCCGCCCTTCGCCGCGGCCGCGGCCGAGACCTCGGCCGACCAGTCCGGGTTCACGTACCCCTTCGAGCCGGCGTACGGGTTCTCCACGTGCGTCCCCGGCTGGGGCGTCGTGGTCGGCCCCGTCGGGGTCGTGGGCGTGGTCGGGGTGGTCGGCGTCGTCGGGGTGGTCGGCGTCGTGGGCGTCGTCGTCGTGGTCGTGCCGCCGTCGCAGTTGACGCCGTTGAGCGAGAACGCCGTCGGGATCGCGTTGGTCCCCGAGTACGAGCCGTTGAACCCGAAGCTCGCCGTCGCGTTCGACCCGAGCGCGCCGCCCCACGACGGGTTCTTCGCGCTCACGTGCTTGCCGCTCTGGCTGAACGTGGCGCTCCAGCCCTGCTGCACCTGCTGGTTGCCGGCGAAGTCCCACTGGACGTCCCAGTTCGAGACGGCGTCGCCGAGGTTGGTCACCGAGACGTTCGCGGTGAACCCGGTGTCCCACTGGTTGACGGTGTAGGTCACCTTGCAGCCGGCGGCGGCGACCGCCGGGCTCCCGCCGGCCACCACCAGGCCGGCCACGACGGCCGCGGCCGTCACCGAGGACGCCACGGCTAGCCGTGACTTCCTCCTCGCGGACCAGAATTCACTCTTCATCGAGTGTGCTCCTTCGTGTTCGGTGGGTGGGTCAGGTGGTGCAGGCGGTCGCGCCGACGGCGAAGCCGCTCGGCGAGCCGGTCGAGGCGCCGGTCGCCTGGAAGCCGATCGACGTCGAAGCGCCGCCGGCCAGGTCGGGCGCCCACGACGGCGCCTTGGCCGTCGCCTGCTGCCCGGTCTGCGTGACGGTGGCGCCCCAGCCGCCGGTGATCTGCGTCCCGGACGGCACGGTCCAGCCGAGGGCCCAGGTCTTCAACGGCGAAGTCCCGGTGTTCTTGAGGGTCACGGAGGCGACGAAGCCGCCCTGCCACGTGTTGTCGACGTGGTAGGTGACCGCGCAGCTCACCGACGGCGGCGGATCGGTCGTGCCGCCGCCCGAGCCCACCGGCGGGATCAGGTACGGCTGCAGGATGCTCTGCTTGGCCTGGTTGACCGTGGTCCAGTCGTCGTTGAGGATGCCGCCGGTGTCGCCCGAGTTCGGGTTCCACGACCAGTACGTGAAGCTCATCCCGGACGTCCCGGTGCCGGCGTACTTCATCAGTTCCTGCAGCCAGGTCTTGTCGCGCGGGTCGGCGAGCGTGGTGCCGAACTCGCCGAGCAGCACCGGCGCGATGTTCTGCTTCTGCAGGTAGCCGAAGAAGTGGTCCCACAGCGCCGGCAGGTTCGCCGGGAACGTGGGATCGGAGAACCACGGCTGCGCGAACACCGAAGTCGCGTACTCGTGCGCGGAGTAGACGAGCTTGTCCGGCTTGGACAGCCGCACCGGGAACTGCTTGGCCCCGGAGAGGTTCCCGCCCCACCAGCCGCACTGCGGGTCGCCGGTGCCGCTGACGCAGTCGACGCCCTCGACGACGATCAGCCAGTCCGGGTTGGCGGCCAGCACGGCGTTGCCGGCGCGTTCGGCGGCCAGGCGCCAGTCGGTCGCGGTGTCGCCGCAGCCCCAGCACGCTCCCCCGCCGCCCTGGATCGAGTGCGGTTCGTTGTGCAGGTCCGCGCCGATGACCGTGCTGTTCCCCTTGTAGTGCTGCGCGAGCATCGTCCAGTCGGAGATCCAGCGGCTCTCCGAGTACGCGCTGGTGTACCAGAGCGGGGACTGCGCGCCGGAGTCCGGCCGGTGCCGGTCGAGCAGCACACGCATGCCCTTGGTGCCGGCGTAGGCGATGATCTTGTCGAGCACCTGCAGCCCGGACAGCCCCTGCAGGTCCGGGTTCTGGACGGCGTCGATGCTGGTCGGCTTCGACCCGCTGTCGAACAGCTGGTTGGAGTACGGCAGCCGCAGCGTGTTGTAGCCGAGGCTCGCCATCTGGTCGAGCATGTCCTTGTAGTTGCGGCTCCACAGGCCGTGCGGCGAGTAGTTGCCGGTCTCGGCGCCGAACCAGTTGATGCCGGTCATCCGGACCGGCGCGCCGGTGGCGTCGAAGAGCTGGGAACCGGACGCGTGCCAGAAGCCGGTGCCGGTTCCGGCCAGAGCGGCACTTTCACGTGAAAGTGCCGGGGCGGGGGCCGCGGAGGCCGGGGACGCCGTGAGAACGGCGCCCCCGACCAGTGCGGCGACCACCAAGGAGAGCAGTCGCTTCATCAAGTGCCTTTCAGCCGAACAGGGCGACGTGCGCGGCGAACGCCGTGGCGATCTCCGACTGCGCCCAGAACCGGTGGTAGGTGAACGTCGGCGCGGCGCCACCGTCCAGGTAGGACTGGACCTTCGGCCATTGCGGGTCGTTCTTGTAGAAGGAGCGGATCGACAGGAACGTCGAGCTGGAGCTGATCGCGTCGCCGTTCGGCATCGTGCCGGTCCAGCCGCTCGGGACGTACAGGCCCTGATCGGTGGTGGCGTTGTAGGTGTCGTCGAACCGGTTGTAGTCGGTCCGGGTCTCCGGCACCGCGATGCCCTTGCTGTCGGTGTTCGCCGACAGCGCCGTGAGCAGCTGCTCCCCGACCGTCTTCGCCTGGGCGTTGCTCGACCCGGACGCGTAGTAGAGCAGCGTCTTGGCCAGCGAGGCCGCGACCCCGACGTCCTGGCTGAAGTTCTTCACCGTGACGTGCAGGCCCGTGTTCGAGCCGGGGCTGGTGGCGTTCCAGGTGTCCGGCGCGCCGCTCCAGGTCAGGTCGGACGGGATCTGGAAGCTCCCGCCGGCGCCGACCGTGGTGTTGGCGATGGCCCACGGAACCCACTTGTCGAGGATCTTCTTCGCGCGGGCGTCGCCGGTCGCCTGGTAGTACTCGGCGATCCGCTCCATGCCCCACGTCTGGAAGCCGAACCACTGGTTGCTCGGCGGGTCGTGCCAGACCGGCTGGTAGTCGTAGAACATCCCGTAGAAGGTCGGGGTGCCCGACGGCGGGGTGCCGTACTGGCCGTCCCAGCTGTTCGTCGCGCCGCCGGCGAGACCGCCTTCGGACGACTGCAGCCACTGCAGGAACTCGAGCTGACGGCCGAGGCTGGTCGCCCAGTCCTGCGCACCGGTGGCCGAGGTGACCTTCAGCCCCGGGTCGGCCGACAACGCGTACGCGGCCAGCGGGTTCTGGTAGCCCTGGTGGGCCGCCCCGTCACCGATCCGCCACGCCCAGGCGCTGGACGAGTCCATCGAGCCGCCCCAGGCGTAGTACCAGGAGACGAGGTAGTGCTCGCTGTCCTTGCCGGTGCCCGCCGCGCAGGTCGACGCGCCGACGCAGTTGCCGATCTTCTTGAAGTACTTGTCGAACAGCGAGTACCGGAGGTAGTCGCCCATCTTCGACGCCTTCTTCACGACCGCCGAGACGTCGGCGCTCTTGCCCTGCGCCGCCGCCCACTTCTCGGCCTGGAAGGCCACCTGCACGGCGCGGGCGTCCGCGTCGGGCGCGTTGGTGTACTTCCACTGCTTCGCGTACGACGAGTCGCCGGTGAACAGGTCGAGGTAGCCGTTCTTGCCGCCGAACTTCAGGATGTCGCAGCTGGGCTGGGTGACCGTCTCCCAGACCGACTCCTGCGAACCGCGCTGGAAGGTGTTGATGAACGCCGGCGCGGTGTTCGTGCCGTCCTCGCAGTGGCCGAACTTGTAGATGTTGTCGACGTCGAGCAGCCAGTGCATGCCGTAGACGTCCGACGAGCCGTAAGCCGCCTTCAGCTCGGCCGCGATCGGGTCGGACCCGACCGAGACGTTGCTCTGCAGCTGCGACGGGTACTGCTTCGGACTCGGGTACTCGGCCGCGTAGGTCGCCGGCTTGCTCGCGTTGTAGCCGGAGTTGCCGGGCTGGTCGGTCGCGGACGGGATCGCGTAGGTCTCGATCGACGTCCAGGCCTGGTTGAACGGGGCCCAGTCACCGGTGACCCGGCCGTAGGACGCCTCCAGCCACAGGTAGTAGCTGAACGCCTCCGACGTCGTCTCGTGCCCGTGGTCCGGTGCCTCGACGATCAGCGTCTCGATCGAGTGGTAGGGCACCAGGATGTTCCCGAACTTGCGGAAGTAGCCGTTGTTCGGGTCCTTGATCTTGTTGTACTGCGTGAGGAACGCGAGCTGGTAGTCCGAAGTGGACGACGAGATCTCGTTGACCGTCACCGTCGCGGCGGTGTAGCCGCTGCTGCTCGCGGTGAAGGTCGCGCTCCCCAGGTCTCCCCCGTTGTCGGCGCTGCTCACCGTGACGTTCTGCGGGGTGTTCCAGTTCGTCGTCGAGAAGGTGAGGCTCGTCGGGCTCGCGGTCAGGTCGGTGCTGCCCGCGGTCCGGGCGACGGCGACCGTGACCGGCGCGGTGGGCGCGCCGGCGAGGCTGACCGCGAACGTCGTCGTGCCACCCTGCTTGACCTGCGCGGTCGCCGGGGCGGCGACGATCGTGGGGCCGGAGAGGACCTTCACGCTGACCGGGCTGGAGGAGGTGCTCGCGCCCTTGTTGTCGTAGGCCTTCGCCGTGATCGAGTACGTGCCGGCCGGCACGTTGCCCCAGCTGCCTTCGAACGGCGCGGCCGTGTCGGTGGCGAGCAGCGTGTCCCCGGCGTAGAACTCGACCTTGCTCACGGTGCCGTCGCTGTCCGCGGCGGTCGCGGCGAGCGGGATCGTCGCGGGGGCGTAGTAGGTGCCGGTCGACGCGGGCGAGGTCAGGCTGACCGTCGGCGCCTTGTTGGCCCCGGTGCACGCGGTGCCGTTGACGGAGAAGTCGGTCGGCGGCCGGTTGGCGGAGCCCTTCGAGCCGTTGAACCCGAAGCTGGTGCTCGCCCCGGTGTCGAGGTGGCCGTTGTAGGACATGTTCGTCGCGGTGACCGCGGCGCCGGACTGGGCGAAGGTGGCGCTCCAGCCTTGCTGGACCTTCTGGCCGTCGAGGAAGGTCCAGCCGACCTTCCAGCTGTCGAGCGGCGAGCCGTCGTTGCGCAGCGAGACGTTGGCGGTGAACCCGGTGTCCCAGTCGTTGGTGGTGTAGGTGACGGAACAGGCGACATCGGCGCCGAGCGCCGGAGGTGGGGCGACCAGCGCGGCGGCGGCCGCGACCGTGGCCGTGACCAGGGCCAGGCCGCGCGACCGGCGCAATCTGCGCCATCGGGGTGAGGAACGCATGGCTGCGGAACTCCTTTGTCCGTAGGGAGCCAGCGATCTGGGAGCGCTTCCAGGCGCAGACGGTAGCCAGCCGGAAACCTGGATGTAAAGAATCGAGTCAGAAGGGCACCGGGGTTGCGGATGTCACTTCTGCGCGCCGGGCGAACGACGGCTCACTGAACACTCCTGAACAGCTCCACCCGAAGGTGGGGTGACCACTCGTTTGGACTAGTGGAGTGGTGACGTGGAGTGGCGGGGAAACGCTGTTTAGGGCCGAAGGGGTGCATCTCGGGCGGATGGGTGCCGCTTGGCGGGACGGCTGGGTGGGGTGGGTTCGCGGAGGTGCCGGGGTGCCGCGCGGCCGAACGGCTGCAACGGGTGCTCCGGGAGCGCACCCGGAGGCGGGTTTCGCGCCGCCCGTGCTCGATGGGCGCACCAGTTCGCGGAGGCTGCACCGGACTGCAGGGCGCGCACCCGGGGCTCGGTTTACCCAGCCCGGACCCGGGCGACGCGCCGGTTCGCGGGGCACAACCGGCTCCACCCCAGGTTCCGGCGGCCACGCACGGGTTCGAGCGGCCGCGTCGGGATCCGGGCCCGACCGGCCCCAGCCCGAGCCCACCGG
>NZ_JAAGNB010000629.1:0-5310 GCF_010550475.1 Amycolatopsis sp. SID8362 | reverse complement strand
GCGCCCGCGACGCCGTCGGTGCCCACCACCGCCGCCGACCCGGCCGTCCTCGGCTGGATGGACGGCTTCTGCGCCGCGATCCACGGCTACCGCCGGCGCACCAACGACGAGGCCGGCACGCCGAAGCCCGATCCGGCCTCGGTGGCCGAAGCGCAGCAGGTGCTGAGCGCGACCCTGGGCGGCATCGCGGCCCGCACCGGCGAGGTGGTCGACAAGCTGACGGCCCTGCCCCCGGCCCCGGTCCCGGTCGCCGAGAGGGTCCGGCAGGCGTTCGTGACCAAGTACACAACGGCCCGCGACCGCGCGGCGGACGCGAAGAAGACCCTCGACAGCGCCAAACCGGGCGACGGCGCCTCGCAGGGCCCGGCCGCGGACGCCGTCCAGCGCGCGCAGCAGGACATCGACGGCACTTACGACCCGGTCGCGCCGATGGCGGAATCCCCGGAGCTGATGCTGGCGGCCGCGACGGCGCCGGGCTGCAAGGGCTGACGCCGCCGAGGTGCGCGGCCCCCGGCCCGGCGCGACCGAGTGCCCGTGAGGTGCCCGCGTCACCGAACCAAGGTCGCCCGCAGCGGCAAGGACCGCGAAGAATCGCCGACCGACACCGTGAACCCGCCGCGCACCGGCTGCCACCCGTGACCGGCCGTGTCCCACACCGAAAAGTCGCGCGCGACCAGCCGGATCGTCACCCGCCGGGACTCCCCCGGCGCCAGCGAAACCCGCGAAAACCCCTTCAACTGCCGCGGCGGTTCCCCAGCCGCGGCCGGGAAGCCCAGATACAGCTGGGCCACCTCGGCACCCGCCCGCCGCCCGGTGTTCCGGACCGTGAACGTCGCCGTCGCGCCGTCATCCGCGTTCCGGACCGACAAGCCCGAGAACGCGAACGTCGTGTACGACAAGCCGTACCCGAACGGGAACAGCGGCGCCCGGTCCTGCGCGTCGAACCACCGGTAGCCGACCTGCAAGCCCTCCGAATAAGTCGCGATCCCACCCACGCCCGGGAACTGCGCGGGCGTGTTCGCCGGGGTGTCCGCGTCCGCCGCCGGGAACGTGATCGGGAGCTTCGCCGACGGGTTGACGTCGCCGAAGAGCACGCTCGCCACCGCCGCGCCGTCCTGCTGGCCGGGGTACCACGCCTGCAGGATCGCGGGCACCGAAGCCGACCACGGCATCAGGACCGGGCCGCCGCTCTTCACCACGACCACCGTGTGCGGGTTCGCCGCGGCGACCGCGGCCACCAGCGCGTCCTGGGTGCCCTCCAGCGCCAGGCTGGGCCGGTCCTTGCCCTCGGTCTCGTTGTCCCCGACCATCACCACGCTGACGTCCGCGCCCCGCGCCAGCTCGGCAGCCCGCGCGACGTCGCTGCCGTCGTCGAGCGTCACGGCCGCGCCCGGAACACGCTGCCGGAGCCCGGCCAACGGGTCCACTGTGGACGTCGGCATGACGGCCGAGCTGCCACCGCCGCCGGTCTTGGCCCGGGTCGCGAAGGGCCCGATCAGCGCGATCGACTTCACCTAGGAATCGAGCGGGAGCTGAGCGTGCTCGTTGCGCAGCAGCACCATGCCGCGTTCCGCGAACTCCTTCGCGGCGGCGTCGTGCCGGGCCGTCGGCAGCGGTGAGAGCACCGGCGGGTGGTCGAACTGCCCGAAGGCGAACATCGTGCGGAACCGCGGCAGCAGCAGCTCGTCCACGCGCTGTTCGGTGACCTGACCGGCGAGCACGGCCTGCTTCATCCGGTCGCCGTACCAGGTGCCGTCGATCATCTCGAGGTTCATGCCCGCGGCCGCCGACCCGGCGGTGCTGTGCGCGGCGCCCCAGTCCGACTGGACGAAGCCCTCGAACCCCCAGTCGTCGCGCAGCTTGCCCTGCAGCAGGGCCGGGTTTTCGCACATGAAGACGCCGTTGATCTTCGGGAACGCGCACATCACCGAGCCGGCGCGGCCCTCGACGACCGACCGCTCGAAGTGCGGCAGGTAGATCTCGTTGAGCGTGCGCTCGTCGATGTGCTCGTCGATGCTGAAGCGCTGGGTCTCCTGGTTGTTCGCCGCGTAGTGCTTGACCTCGGCGATCGTCCCGTTCTCCTGGATGCCGCGGATGTCGGCGGCGGCCAGCGCGCCGGCGAGCACCGGGTCCTCGCCCATGCCCTCGAACGTCCGCCCGTTGCGCGGGACGCGGGCGATGTTGATGTCCGGCGCCTCGGACACGTTGTGCGCGAGCGCGCGGGTTTCGGCGCCGATCAGCCGGCCGTAGCGGCGCGCCAGACCGGTGTCGAACGTCGACGCCAGCGCCATCGTGGCGGGCAGCGCGGTCGCCGGTTTCTGCGGTTTGTCGTCGGCCGGGCCCATGCCCGCCGGGCCGTTGGCGATGCGGAACCCGGGCACGCCCAGCCGCGGGATCGGCGGCACGAACCGCTGGTGCTCCGCGTCGGGCTGCAGGTGCAGCTGGGAGATCTTCTCGTCGAGGGTCATCGCCGCGATCAGCTCGGCGGCGCGGCGATCCGGCGGCTGCCGGGCGTCGCGCCACGGCTGCGCGTCCGCCGCCGCCGGTGTCGCCAGCGACAAACCCAGGACCACCGCTAGAACGAGCCGTCCGTTGCGCATCGGCCCAGCTAACCCCATACGTGAGCGGGAAACACAGTCGCGACGATGTTCACGTACATGAAATTTCCGGGGGACTCAACCATTTCCCCGGCTCAAGCGTGGGAGGAGCACGAAGGAGAGGGGACGAACCATGGTCAAGAAAACCCTGATCGGCCTAATGGCGGCGAGCACGGCGACGCTCGCGCTGGCGGCCCCGGCGAGCGCGGCCGAAGTCAGCTGGGGACTGACCCAGCAGGTGGAGCCGGGCGGCCGGATCGACGCGGAAACCCACGCGGCGCTGGGCGGCTGCTCCCCGAAGACCACGGTCATGTCGAAGGGGTTCGCCGCGCCGCTGGTGTTCACCGAAGGCGGCAACTGGGGCCGGGCCGGCGGCCACACCACGGCGATCACGACCCCGGGCAAGTACACGGCGCAGTTCACCTGCTCGGACGGGCGCGTGGCCACCGGCAGCTTCACCATCCTCGGCACGCCGCCGCCGAGCAGCTCGGCGCACCCGAAGCCGCCCACGACGAAGCCGAAGCCGCCGGCCACGTCGAAGGCCCCCAAGCCGGCGAAACCGCAGGTCGCGGTCAAGCCGGCGGGCGCACCGCAGACCGGAGACGGCTCACTGAGCTGACCCTCCACACCGGACACCCCGGGCGGCACGTGCTCCCCAGGCCCGCCGCCCGGGGCCCAGCACGGCCACGCACCCGCCGCGGCCACGCGAAGGTCTCGGCCATGCACCCACCGCCGACCACACGAAAGTCGCCGCCGCGCGAAAGTCGCGGCCACCCGAAGGTCGCCAGCCGCACGAAGATCGCAGCCGCACGAAGGCCGCAGCCACGCACCCGCCGCCAGCCACCAGCCACCAGCCACCAGCCGCGCGAGGGTCGCCGGCCATGCGAAGGTCGCAGCCACGCACCCGCCGCCGGCCGCGCCAGGGTCGCAGGCCGCGCGAAGGTCATCGGCCGCACGAAGGTCGGCCCGAGGAACGACGGCCGAGCGACCCACACGTCAGCGGGCCGCGGCCAGCCGCAACGCGCGGTACACGAACTGCTGGTCCCCCAGCCGGTGCCGCAGATCGCGCTCCAGCCCCGCGATCGGGTACAGGTTCTGCGGCGCCCGCGAGTCCTTGTAAGCCACCGAAGCGAACCGCCCCAGCACCGACTGCGTGAGGTTCGCCAGCTCCGCCACCTCGGCGCGGCCGAGGTGCGGTGCCGCCTCCACCCGCACGACCCCGGACCACGGCGGCCCGCCCACCGACGGCAGCCGCAGGTACCACGAGTGCCGGACCCAGGTCGTCCCCATCAGGAACACCGGCGTGCGCTGGTGCGGCCCGAGCGCGCCGACCATCGCGTTGAGCTCGCCGGGCAGGTACGTCGTCTGGTGGCTCTTGATGAACCCGACCGCCCGCTCGAGGTGCGCGCGCCCGCGCAGCGGGCCGTCCACGACCAGGAGGTCGCCGCGTACGTGGCTCGCCGTGCGCGCGCGGACCGCCGTCTCCTCCTCGACCAGTGCCAGCTGTTCCTGCAGCGCCGAGGACAGCACCACCGGCAGCGGCTTGTCGTCCTTGGCCGCCGCGCGGTGCGCCGTGTACAGCCCCGCCGGGGTCGCGATGTCGTCGGCCTGCGGGGCCACCGTGAACAGCCCGCGCCGGACGTCGGTGCCCACGACGTGCGCCTGTCCCTCGCAGCAGCACACCACGCCGGCCGCGTAGGACGCGCAGATCCCGATCGACGCCGAGTTCGTGCCCGCCGGGTCGTCGATCCAGACGCGCGCGTCGATCCGCCGGACGCCGTCGACGAACAGCACGGCCTCGGGCACCGGTACCGGCGACGGGTCGATTGGCGCCCACTCGTCTTCGGGGACTTCTACGTCGAGTTCGACCTCGGCCTGGGAGCGGCCCAGTTCCTCGGCCTCCATCGAGCTGCCGTAGCCCGGGTCCCAGGTGTCGATGCTGAAGTTCATGCCTGCCACCGCGGTCATGCGCCCTCCCTGCCGACGTGCGAGCCGGACCCGTCGCGGGTGACCAGGAACCGCACCGGGACGCGCTCGGCCAGCGCGGGCACGTGCGTGATCACCCCGACCATCCGGGAGCCGGTGGCGGCGAGGTTCTCCAGCGTGGACGCCACGACGTCGAGGGTCGCTTCGTCCAAGGTCCCGAATCCCTCGTCGAGGAAGATGGACTCGAGCCGGGTCGCGCCCTCCGCGGCCATCGCGCCGAGCTGGGACGACAACGCCAGCGCCAGCGAGAGCGACGCCTGGAACGTCTCCCCGCCGGACAGCGTCTTGACCGGGCGTCGGGCGTCGGCCTCGTTGTGGTCCACCACCAGGAAGTCGCCCTTGTCGTGGGTGAGCTCGAACTGGCCGCCGGAGAGTTCGAGCAGCGACGCCGACGCCTCGGCGACCAGCGTGTCGAGCGCGCCGGCGATGAGCCAGCGCGGGAACTTGTCCGAGCGCAGCAGGTCCGCGAGCAGCCGCGCGACCTGCGCCTCGGACTCGGCGGCCGCGATGTCGCCCTGCAGGCCCGCCACGTGCGCCACGCGCCGCTTCATCTCCGTGTGGTCGGCTTCCGCGCGGGCCCGCGCGGTCGCGAGGGCCACCGGAGCCCGGTCGCGCACCGAACCTTCCGGCAGCGCGACGTCGAGCGCGGTGATGTCGTCGGCGACCGCGCGTTCGGCCGCCAGCAACGCTTCGGCGGCTTCGCCCTCCGCTTTTCCGGCGGCGGCCA